>NZ_JALJRR010000013.1:0-195142 GCF_024519615.1 Pseudomonas sp. Pse79 | reverse complement strand
AACACCCCGTGAAAGCGTAGCCCTCACAGGGTGTTGGGGGTGACCATCTCATTAAACGGCGGTTGGATGGGCGCCAACCGCCGTTTTGCATATCGAGTGCAAGCCTCAACCGTCGCCTTGACGGCCTTTACCGTAGGTAGATGCCAGGGCGCGGGCCTTTTGCAGACGCTCTTCCAGCTTGGGCAGCGTCTCATCCACCAGCGCTTTTATTTCCGGGACATCCGACGCGGCACCTTCCTGCTTGAACAGCGCGATGGCGTCTTCGTTTTCCTTGACCTGTTGCGCGGTGTAGGCAGCATCGAAGGAATCACCGTCCTTGAGCTCGGGCATGAGGGTTTCGGCTTTGTCGACGATCTTCTCGCGCGGCGCCACGGGCAGGTCGAGCTTCTTGGCGATGGCCGCCAGATGCTGGTTGGCCAGGGTGCGCTCGTTGATCACCTCGATGGTGTAGTCCTTGATTTCCTGGGACGAGGTCTTGGCGTGGGCCATGCGGCTGGTTTCGATATCGGCCATGCCTTTGGCCGAAGCCTGCTCGATGAATTCAGCCGGCGACTGGGCGAAAGCATTGCTGGCGCCGAGGCCCAGCAGCATCGCGAAACTGGCGGTGCGTAACCGGATAGCCATGCGGCTCATGATGGGTTCCTCCAGGGCAAAAATAGGTGCGAGAACATACGCCCCGCTCTGAATTCGAATTTTAACCGCCGCAAAGGTTTAGAAAAAACTTGCCAGTGCGACGAACGGTCGCCGCCTCACGCCGGTTTACTGCCGAACAGGCCCGGCAACGCGTGGGCCAGCGCATTGATGGCGAAGCCGATGAACATCACCCCACAGAGCTTGGTGATGAGGATTTCGTGACGCTGATACACCGTGCGTACCCGCTGTGCGCCCACCACGCCGATCAGAATCGCGTAGGCCAACAGCCCGCCAATAAAGCTCAGCAAGATCAACGATGGCAGCATCGCCCAGGTCAGCAACTCGGCACGGCTGGACAGCAAGGCGGTAAACGTGGCGACGGCCACCGGATAGGCCTTGGGGTTGGTCAGGCCGAACAGGATGCCGTGCCAGAACGGATGCCGCGCCGCGCCCTGGGGTGCCTCGCTACTGCGGCGCTGGGTACGGATCGCGCGCCAGCCCAGCCAGAACAAGTACGCGCCACTGAGCACGCCCAGCACATCGAACGCAGTGCTGCCGACTTCCCGCGCCCCCACGATCGCAATCAGCGCGGTGCTGCACCACAGCACATCGCCGAGCAAATGCCCGCACAGAAAACCGGCCCCGGCGCGACGCCCCCGGGCCGCGCCGATACCGAACACGGCCAACACCCCCGGGCCAGGCGTAATACCGTAGATAAAACCCGAAGCGAGGACGGCGAGCAGCAAGGATGGGGTCATGGGCGTGACTCTGACTGACGGTTGAGAGGTGGAAGGATTCTGCACGTTCCCGCGCTACGGGTAAAACTGCATGCCGGCATAAAGCTTGGCGCGACAGGCTTGCAGGCGCGAGGCCAGATCACCGACATGGGCTTCGAGCTTGTGGCCATCGGGGTCGAGAAAATAGAACGAAGCGCCCTCGCTGCGGTTGTCGCGCCACTCTGCTACGCCGGCGGCTCGCAGGCGTTGCACCAGCGCGGCGAAGTTGCTCGCGCCTACCGTGAAGGCAAAGTGGGTGTATTCAGCCGCCGGCACCGACGGGCGCAGTGGGTCGAGGCACAGGCACAGCCACAAGCCGGGCAATGACAGGTAGGCGCCGTTGTCCCAGGTGGCGTCGAGGCGAAGTTGCAGCAGGTCATGGTAGAAGCTGACGCTGCGCGGCAGATCGGTGACTGCCAGGGTCAAGTGGTTGAGGCCGGTGAGCATGGGGTCGTTCCTGTTAGTGGCAACCTTCGGACAATACACCCTGCACCTGCGCCTTCAACCACTGCAACCCCGAATCCCCACCCCGCCGCACATGCCACGCCAGCTCAAAGGCGAACGACGGAATATGAAACGGCGGCGGCACCGTCGACAGTTGCTCACGGTCGATGTTGAGCACGCCCCTCGACGAGACGGTCAGGATCAGGTCCGTGCCCTCGATCAACTGCGGCGCCACGCCCCAATGCGGCAGGCTGATCGCCACATGCCGCCGCTCACGGATCACACTCAGTGCCCGCTCGATTTCCGGGGTGCCGCTGCCGCGCATTTCCAAGAGCACATGGGGCCGCGACAGGTAGGTGGGCAGGTCGAGCGTGCCGCTGGGTGGCAGGCTGGCGCGGTCGACCAGGCAGGTGTAATGCTCTTCGAATAACGGCGTAGTACGCAATTCAGCAGGCATGTCAGGGAAGACCCCGGCAGCCAGGTCGATATCGCCGCTGAGCACGCCATCCACCATGCCTTCGCGGCTGGCCTGGATGATCTGCAGATCGATGCCGGGCGCTTCACGGCGCAAGGTTCGCACCACCCCCGGCAGAAAAATCGCCGCGCTGTAGTCCGACATCGCCACGCGAAACTTGCGCGTGGCCGAGGCCGGATCAAAGCGATTCGGCGCCAGCAGCGCCTGCACCTGGGCCAAGGCCTGCGCCAACGGTATCGCCAACTCCAGCGCGCGGGCAGTCGGCAGCAACCTGCCGCCGTGACGCACCAGCAGCGGATCACCAAGCATGTCGCGCAGGCGCGCCAAGGCGTGGCTGACCGCCGGCTGGCTCAGGTGCAAACGTGCAGCGGCGCGGGTGACGTGCTGCTCGCTGAGCAAGGCGTCGAGGATCACCAACAGGTTGAGATCGATGCGGCGCAGATCATTCATCAGCTGCATGCCCTGCATAAAAACTTGGAATTTAAATTTGCGCGACGAATAGCCTAGAGTCCAGCAAAACCTCTGGGAGATTCAACATGACGACGTTGCAGTGGGCAGGTTTATTGCTTTTGGCGATGATCGCCGGGGCGGTGGTGCCGTTTCAAAGCGCGATCAATGCCAACCTCGGGCGCGGGCTCGGTCACCCGTTGTGGGCAACGCTGGCGTCGTTGCTGGTGAGCATCATCGTGCTGCTGCCAGTGATCATCGCCTTGCGCCTGCCGTTGCCGAGCCTGGCGTTTATCGGCAAGGCGCCGCTGTGGATGTGGGCCGGCGGTGCATTTGGCGTGTGCTTTATCTCGTTGGCGTTGATGTTGCTGCCCAAGCTGGGCGCATCGGGCTTTATCGCGCTGGCCATGGCCGGGCAACTTCTCGCCTCGCTGCTGCTCGATCACTTCGGCCTGTTCGGCCTGGTGGAACGCCCGCTGACAACGCCCCGGGTACTGGGCGCGTTGCTGTTGATCGGTGGCGTCGCATTGATTCAGTTCAGCGCCACCCCCGCCCGCGCACTCGCGACGGCGAGCTGATCAGCGGTTGTTCAGAGAGGCCAGCCGATGGATCTCGGCTTGCTCCACCACCGGCTGTGGTGCGCCGTGACGCACCGCCGCCAACATCGCACGGCCAACGGTCTCGGTGCTGACCACCCAACCTGGCTTTATCCGACGCACCAACGAGAGCAACGGCCCGAGTACCGTATAGAACAACGCGTACAACGGCGTCTTCGAACGCACGTCGTGCAACGGCTGAATCAGCCCTGGCCGGAACACATACACCGCCTTGAACGGCAGGCGCAGCAAGGCATTTTCGGTCTTGCCCTTGACCCGCGCCCACATCGACTGGCTCGTTTCGGAACTGTCGGTGCCGGCGCCGGACACATAGATAAACGTCATTTGCGGATTGAGCCGCGCCAGGGTGCTGGCAGCGACCAGGGTCAGATCATAGGTAAGATGGGTGTAGCGGGTTTCATTCATCCCTGCCGATGAAACACCGAGGCAAAAGAAGCAGGCATCGAAACCTTGCAGCAAGTTCTCCAGAGCCTGCAAATCCAACATGTCCGCGTGCAGCACCTGATGCAGTTTGGCGTGCTCCAGGGTCAACGGCGTGCGGCCGACGGCGACGACTTCCTGCACGTCGGCGGCCAGCAGGCACTCGCGCAGAACGCCTTGACCGATCACGCCAGTGGCACCGAATAACAGAACTCTCATAAGGGGACCTCAGCGGCAAGCCGCAAGCTTCATGCTCAAGTTGAATACGGTGCAGGATTCACACCTTAACAGCTTGTAGCTGAATGCTTGCAGCGTGCGACCACCCCGTCAGAACGCGCTGCGGAAAATCTCCTCAATCTGACGCTGATCAGCTCGGCGTGGGTTGGTCAGGCCGCAGGCGTCTTTCAACGCGTTGGTGGCCAGCAGCGGAATGTCCTGCAACTTGGCGCCCAGTTCGCGCAGGCCGGCGGGGATGTCGACGTCCTGGGACAGGGTACGGATGGCGGCGATGGCGGCTTGGGCGCCCTCTTCCGGCGAATTGCCGTTGATGTCCGCACCCAGCGCACGGCCGACGTCGCTCAAACGCTTGGCACTGACGCTGGCGTTGAAACTCTGCACATGGGGCAGCAATACCGCGTTGCACACGCCGTGGGGCAAGTCGTACAGGCCGCCCAGTTGGTGGGCCATGGCATGCACGAAACCCAGGGAGGCGTTGTTGAACGCCATGCCGGCGAGGAACTGCGCATAGGCCATGTTTTCCCGCGCGGCCTTGTCGGTGCCGTCGCGTACCGCTAGGCGCAGGTTGGCGCTGATCAGTTCGATGGCCTTGATCGCGCAGGCGTCGGTGATCGGCGTGGCGGCGGTGGATACGTAGGCTTCGATGGCGTGGGTCAGGGCGTCCATGCCGGTGGCGGCGGTGAGGCCCTTGGGCATGCCGACCATCAGCGACGGGTCGTTGACCGACAACAGCGGCGTGACGTTGCGGTCGACGATGGCCATTTTCACGTGACGGGTTTCGTCGGTGATGATGCAGAAACGGGTCATCTCGCTGGCGGTGCCGGCGGTGGTGTTGATGGCCACCAGCGGCAGTTGCGGCTTGCTCGATTGATCGACGCCTTCGTAGTCGCCGATATGCCCGCCATTGGTCGCGCACAGTGCGATGCCCTTGGCGCAGTCATGGGGCGAGCCGCCGCCCAGGGACACCACGAAATCACAGGCGCTCTGCTGCAACAGCGCGAGGCCTTTCTCGACGTTGTCCACATTGGGGTTGGGCTTGGCGCCGTCGTAGATCACCGAATCGATGTCCTGCATCGCCAGTTTCTCGGCGATCATGCTGGCCACGCCCGCCTTCGCCAGGCCGGCGTCGGTAACGATCAGGGCCTTGCGAAAACCGTAGTTGCGAATGGCGACCATCGCGTCGTCAAGGCAGTCAGTGCCCATGATGTTAACGGCGGGGATGAAGAAGGTACTGCTCATGGCGAATCCTCAGAGGCGTTATGCCGACAGCATCAACGTTCATCACAGGGCCCACCTTGATCAGGATCAACCCTCGCTCGTGATAAAGTCACCGACCCGCCGATTTCGAGTAGACCCGCCGCGATGAAGGATTTTCAGGATATTGACGCCCACCTTGAAGACTGGAGCGCACTGCGCAGCGCCATCGACTTCAGTGGAATTCTGATCGGCAACGGCGCCAGCCGAGCGATTTGGGAAGACTTTGCCTACGACTCGCTGTTCGAAAACGCACGCACCGTTGAAGAAAAACCCTTGAGCCAATCCGAGCTGAGCGTGTTCGACGCCCTGCAGACCCGCAGTTTCGAGCAGGCCCTGAGCGCGCTGAAGACCACCAGCCGGGTCAACAAAGCCCTGGCGGTCAGTTCGGCGGCGCCGCGCAATCGCTACTATGCGATCAAGGAAGCATTGATCAACACCATCCACGCCGTACACATCCCGTGGCGCCTGGTGCAGCCGTCGACATTGGCGACGATCAACGCGGAACTGGCCAGCTACTCCACGGTATTCACCAGCAACTACGACTTGCTCAACTACTGGGCGATCCTGCACGCCCCCGGCATCGACGACCTGTTCCGCAGCGCCGACGCCAGCTTCGACCTGCGCGACACCCGCACCGACGCCACGCGCATCCTTTACCTGCACGGCGGCCTGCACCTGGTGCGCAACCTCGACGGCACCGCACGCAAATTGCCGACCACCGACAGCACCCTGCTCAGCAGTTTTGCGATCAACAACACGATCAAGACCCTGGACGATGTGCCGTTGTTTGTCAGCGAGGGCAAGGTGGAAGAGAAGCTCAAGACCATCCGCAGCTCGGATTATCTGTCGTTCTGCTACGAGCAGTTACTCGGCCATGAAGGGGCGCTGTGCATCTTCGGCCACGACCTGGGAGCGCAGGATAAACACTTGGTGGATGCGATTCGCCAGGCCCGGGTGACGACCCTGGCGATCGCGGTATCGGGGCGCAGCGATGGGTTTATCCGCCAGCAGAAGCGGCGGTATTCGCAGTTGTTCGATGGCAGCGGCGTGGCGTTGAGATTCTTTGCCGCGCGCAGCCATGCGCTGGGGCATCCGGCGCTGTCGGTGCCGGTCGAACGCTGAGGTCCTGAGCCGCTTGCGCAGGGTCAGTGTATTTGCCTGGAGACAAACGACAATAATTCTCGATATCATTCACGACTTTTCTACGTCGTGCTTCGCCAAGAAGGATATCCATGTCGCGTCCCAAATCCGACCCGCTGTCGGACGATGCCTTTCGCGGGTTTTATGCAGACATTCTGTATTTCCTGCGCAAGCGCACGGACAACGCCAGCGACGCGGCGGACATGACCCAGGATGTCTTCACCCAATGGCTGGACTACCGCGACCGGGCCAAGGTCGAGCAGCCACGGGCGTTTCTGTTCCAGATGGCGCGCAACCTGTTGCGCGATCACTGGCGCAAACAGAAGGTACGGCAGGCCGTCCACGCCGATCAGGTTGAAAGGGATGCCGAGCCGGTCATTGACGAGCACAACCCGCCGATGGCCGCCGCGCTTCGCTTGCAACGCCTGGAACAGTTGAAAGAAGTCCTCGCCGAACTCTCGCCGCGCAGGCGAGAAGCCCTTATGCTGCATCGCTTCGAAGGCTTGAGCCAGGCGCAGATCGCCGAGCGCATGGGTATTTCGACCAGCATGGTGGAAAAGCACATCGCTTTTGCCCTGCTGCATTGCAAGCGACGCCTTCAACCTGACCCCGGCACGGAGCAGCCAGCATGAACCGCCTGAGCGACATCGACGCCCCGGACATCGAAACGAGCGACGCCGTCGATGCCCAAGCCGCCAGCTGGTTTGCACGCAACCGCAACGCCACCGCACGCGCCGACCGCAAGGCCTTCGCCGCCTGGCAGGCGGTGCCGGCCCATGCCCAAGCCTATGCCGAATTCGAACAACTGTGGGCCGACCTCGCCCAGTTGCAGCAACTGAACACGCCCGTGGCGCTGCCCAAGCGCACCGCCGTGATCTGGCGCCCGGCCCTGGCCGTGGCGGCCGCCCTGCTCTGCGCGGTACTGACCACGCCCCTCGGCGCGCCGCGCGAGTTGTATCACACCCAGGTCGCAGCCCACGCCAAGGGCATGCGTACCCTGAACCTGCCCGATGGCAGCCGCCTCTACGTGAATGCCAACACCCGCCTGCGCGTGGACTTCAGCGCCCACCAACGCATCGTTCACCTGGACAAGGGCCAGCTGTATATCGAAGTGGTGGCCGACAAGGAACGGCCGCTGTACGTGCAAGCCGGCGAAGCGACGGTGCGCGTGGTGGGCACCGCTTTCGATGTGCGACGTGGCCAGCAACAACTGGTGGTGAGTGTTGCCCACGGCCAGGTGGCGTTCGCGCCGGATGCGACCAAACCGGTCGCGTTGCTCGGCGCCCAGCAACGCGCCACCTTCGACTACGCCAAGGGCACCGTGCAACAACAAACCCTCACCGCCGAGGAGGTTGCCGACTGGCGCAGCGGGCATTTGTCGTTCCGCAATCGCGAGCTGGCCAGCCTGATCGATGAGTTGAGTTTGTACCGTCCCCAACCCCCGCTGCAGGTGAGTAACGCCGTGGCGCACCTGAAGGTGTCAGGCAACCTGGATGTGCATGACCCGGATGCCTTGCTCAACGCCCTGCCCGCCTTGTTGCCGGTGAAAACCGTGACCTCGGCCGATGGCATTGTCCGGATCGAACCCCGAAAATAGCCTCGAAGCAGACACATGAGAATATTTTTCATTCGCATGTGTGGTTTTTTTCCTCAGCCCCGTCTTCCTCCTGATTGTGTTCGATCCGCACACCTTTTTGGCTGTTTGGCCACCCCGGGGGATTTCATGTTTCGCGCGCCTTGCCACGCTTCGCACCTGCTTTTTCGACCGAGCCTAATGGCGACATGCCTGGCCTTCAGCCTCAGCGCCCATGCGCAGTCGTTCACGCTGCAACTGCCCGCCCAGGCGTTGGCCACGTCCCTGAGCCAGGTCGCGCAACAGGCGAAAATCCAGCTGCTGTTCGATGAAAAGCAGCTCAAGAACGTCCAGGCGCCGGCGCTCGACGGTGACTTCACCGCGGAAGTGGCGATTCGTACCCTGTTGAACAATGGCGCGTTCACCCTGATCAAGGTCGGCAGCACCTACGTCGTGCGCCCCGATGAGGGCAAGACCACCAGCAGCGGCGCGATCCAACTGGACGCCTTGAGCGTGATCGGCACCGGCAATCAAGTCGACTCCAGCACCGTCGGCCGCTCGACCCTGAGCCAGGCGGACATCGACCGCTACCAGGCCAACAACATCCCCAGCCTGCTGCAGACGTTGCCTGGGATCAGCCAGGGCGGTTCGCTCAAACCCGGCGGCCAGACCATCAACATCCGCGGTTTCGGTGACGCCGAAGACGTCCCGTTGACCGTCGACGGCGCCACCAAGAGCGGCTTCGAGCGCTACCAGCAAGGCACGGTGTTCATCGAGCCCGAGCTGATCAAGAGCATCGAAGTGGAGAAAGGCCCCAACTCACCGTTCAGCGGCAACGGCGGCTTTGGCGGCACGGTGAACATGACCACCAAGGATGCCCCGGACCTGCTCAAGGACGGCCGCAACAGCGGCGCGATGCTCAAGTACGGTTATTCCAGCAACGACCACGAACAGGTCTACAGCAGCGCCGTGTATGGCCGCACCGACGATGGCCGGTTCGACGCCCTGGCCTACCTGACCCAGCGCGACGGCGGCGACATGAAGGTGGCCGCCAAGTTGCCCAACGAGAACAACCAGTACCCGATCAACCCCCAGCGCCTGCCCAACACCGCCCAGGACGTGGACGGCAAGCTGTTCAAGGTCAACGCGCACTTCACCGATGAGCACAGTGTCGGCCTGTCTTACTCGAGCGCCCGCAGCAACCGGTGGACGCCGTTTTCCGCCGCGAGCTACCCGACGCCACCGACCCAGGCCAACATCGACCGCTACGGCTACGAAGGCGCGTTGAAACGTTTCCTGGCCAACCGCGACACGCTCGACACCACTTGGTCGGGCAAGTATGAATACCAGCCCCTGGACAACCCGCTGGTGGACCTGACCGTCAAATATTCACAGTCCGACACCCAGCAGACCGACGAGCGCGACGCCACCGCGTTTTTCCAGTTGGCCACCGGCGGGCGCAAGATGGACACCGCCTACACCGACAAACATCTCGACATCCGCAACGTCAGCCTGTTCGACACCGGGCCGTTGCAACACGCGCTGACAGTCGGCGGGCAAATCCGTAAGCACACCCGCGAAACCGAGATGTGGATGCCCGGCGCCACCTACAACACGCCGCGCTACAACTATGGGCATTTCCAGCCGAGCTTCATGCCCCATGGCAAGGTGGATACCAACAGCTTCTTCATCCAGGATGCGCTGACCCTGGGCGACGTGACCGTCACGCCATCGCTGCGCTACGACCATGTGCGCAACCGCGGCGAGGCCAACGATGCGCCGTACTACAGCAACCCCGACCCGGCCGTCGGCCACGACTACAGCGATCGCACCTACACCGGCTGGTCGCCGCGCCTGGCGCTGTTCTGGACCGTCACCCCGAACGTCGCCCTGTTCGCCAACTGGAGCCAGACCTGGCGCGCCCCGGTGATCGACGAACAGTACGAAGTGCAGGGCCTGGGCAGCCGCACCGCCACCAGCGTCGACCTCGACCCCGAGCGCATCACCTCGATCACCGTGGGCAACATCACCCGCTTCGACAACCTGATCGCCCAGGACGATAACCTGCAACTGCGCACCACCCTGTTCCACAACAAAGTCGAAGACGAAATCTTCAAGGCCACGGGCGTGGGCTGCCAGAACCAGGCTATCAACGGCGGCACCATCGCCACCGCGTGCCCGCCGGGGCCGAGGTCCAATTACCGCAACATCGGCGGCCTGACCATCAAGGGGTTCGAGCTGGAATCGTTCTATAACTCCACCTACCTGTTCGGCTCGGTGTCGTTCGCCTACGCCACCGGCAAGCACGAAGGCGCCTACACCAACCCATGGGGCCCGGATGTGTCGGCCCGCGACATTCCGCCGACCAAATGGGTGCTGGTCATGGGCACCCACATCCCGGCCTGGGATGCCCAGGTGGGATGGATGGGGCAATTCATCGGCGCGACCGATCGCCTGCCCAGCGATAAATACTCCGGCGGCCCCGGCTCCGGCGTCGGCGACTTGTTCTACGACCAGTACGGTAACAAGCGCTACAACACCCAGGGCCTGTTCGCCAAATGGGCGCCGCAACAGGCTTACCTGAAAGGCACCGTGGTGAACTTCACCGTGGACAACCTGTTCAACAACAACTTCCGTCCGGCGCTGAGCGGCGACCGTGCCTACACCAAGGGGCGCGACGCGAAGATCAGCGTGACACGGTTCTTCTGACAGCGGCCTAGCGGTTGCGCACCAGGCTCAACTCGGCCGTCGGTGTGCGTTGCTTGCTCAAGTAGCGGGTACAGCTGACGCGCAGAAACGAGGCAAAGTTGACCACCTCGCCGCGGTAGTCCATGACTTCCTCGTACAGCTTGGTGATCAGTTGATTGGTGGTCATGCCATCCACGCTGGCGATTTCGCTGAGGATGTCCCAGAACTGGTTCTCCAGGCGCACGGTAGTGACGACGCCGCAGATGCGCAGGGAGCGCGAGCGAGACTCATAGAGAATCGGGTCGGCCTTGACGTACAGCTCGCACATGGCGATGACCTCCGTTGCTTACAAGGTGATTGTCGTGCCCAGCAGGCCGAGGAACCCGGCCAGCCAGCTTGGGTGCGCCGGCCAGGCCGGCGCCGTGACCAGATTGCCTTGAACGTGGCTGTGGGTCACTGGAATATCGATGAACGAACCGCCGGCCAGGCGCACTTCCGGGGCACAGGCCGGGTAGGCACTGCACTCGCGACCGGCGAGGATACCGGCCGCCGCCAGCAGTTGCGCGCCATGGCACACCGCAGCAATCGGCTTGCCGGCTTGATCGAAGGCGCGCACCAGTCGCAAGACTTTTTCATTCAGGCGCAGGTATTCCGGCGCACGACCACCGGGCACCAGCAGCGCATCGTAGTCGGCGGCTTCGACCTGGGCGAAATCCGCATTCAGGGCGAACAGGTGACCGGGCTTTTCGCTATAGGTCTGATCGCCTTCAAAGTCATGGATCGCGGTTCGCACGGTCTCGCCGGCCGACTTGTCGGGGCACACCGCGTGGACGATATGACCGACCATCAGCAGCGCCTGGAAGGGCACCATCACTTCATAGTCTTCGACATAATCGCCGACCAGCATCAGGATCTTTTTCGCAGCCATGGGGCATTCCTCCAGTTCAACGGTTGGGCAGACAAGAGTAGTCAAGATAGGCGCGTGCCGACGGGCCGGGTAATCCCCCGCTACTACAACTGTACGGATCAATCCGCACCCAGCTGTAGACCCCCGATTCGCGGAGGTTGTGGCTAGATGATCGTCCACTTCCGACCACTCGATTCCGGTTCCCGCCATGAACTCGCGCGAAAACACCGGCATGGCCCTCGGCCTGCTGGGCGTCATCATCTTCAGCCTGACCCTGCCCTTCACGCGTATCGTGGTGCAGGAAATCCACCCGCTGCTCAACGGTCTGGGCCGTGCGTTGTTCGCTGCGATCCCGGCGGCGGCGCTGTTGCTGTGGCGCCGCGAGCGCTGGCCGAGCTGGCGCCAGGTGCGCGGCCTGTGCCTGGTGATTGCCGGGGTGATCTTGGGCTTTCCGGTGTTGTCGGCGTGGGCCATGCAGACGCTGCCAGCGTCCCACGGCGCGCTGGTCAATAGCCTGCAACCGCTGTGCGTGGCGCTGTACGCCGCGTGGCTGTCCCACGAACGGCCGTCAAAAGCCTTCTGGGCCTGCGCCGCCTTGGGTAGCGCGCTGGTGCTGAGTTATGCGTTGATCAGCGGTGCCGGCAGTATTCAAGCGGGGGATCTGTTGATGCTCGGCGCGATTGCCGTGGGCGGCCTGGGTTATGCCGAAGGTGGGCGCTTGGCCAAGGAGATGGGCGGCTGGCAGGTGATCTGCTGGGCGCTGGTGCTGTCGACGCCGCTGTTGATCGGCCCGGTGGCTTACCTGGCGGTGCAGCATCAAGGCGCGATTTCCATGGGCACCTGGTGGGCGTTCGGTTATGTGTCGCTGTTCTCGCAGTTCCTGGGGTTCTTTGCGTGGTACGCCGGGTTGGCCATGGGCGGCATTGCGCGGGTCAGCCAGATTCAGCTGTTGCAGATCTTCTTCACCATCGCGTTTTCAGCGGTGTTCTTTGGTGAACACATCGAGCCGATCACCTGGCTGTTCGCCTGCGGGGTGATCGTGACGGTGATGCTGGGGCGCAAGACCGCGGTGCAGCCCGCGCCAATTACAAAGGCCAATGCGATTTAACGGTGGGAGGGGGCTTGCCCCCGATAGGGGTCTATCAGCAACAAATGTGCTGACTGACCCTCTGCTATCGGGAGCAAGCCCCCTCCCACATTGGCTTCGTGTTCAGCCGAGGTAACCGTCGGTGCGCAACAGGGTTTCCAGGCAGTGCTCGGTGATGTGATAGAACTCCTTGAGCGCCTGAATCTTGTCCAGTAGCTGCGCGTTGTCCACCGGTTCGGCGCGTTTCACCGCAAGGATCATCTTGTTCTTGTTGGTGTGTTCCAAGGAGATGAACTCGAACACCTTGGTCTCATAACCGCAAGCCTCCAGGAACAAGGCGCGCAGGCTGTCGGTGACCATTTCCGCCTGCTGGCCCAGGTGCAAACCGTATTGCAGCATCGGCTTCAACAGCACCGGGCTCTGGATCTGCAGGCGGATCTGTTTGTGGCAGCACGGCGAGCACATGATGATCGACGCGCCGGAACGGATACCGGTGTGGATCGCATAATCGGTGGCGATGTCGCAGGCATGCAGGGCGATCATCACGTCCAGCTCGCTGGGCGCGACGCTGCGCACGTCGCCGCAGGTGAACACCAGCCCCGGGTGTTCGAGGCGGGCGGCGGCGGCGTTGCACAAGCTGACCATGTCTTCGCGCAGTTCAACACCGGTGACCTCGGCCTCGACATTGAGGGTGTTGCGCAGGTAGTCGTGGATGGCGAAAGTCAGGTAGCCCTTGCCCGAGCCGAAATCAGCGACGCGCACCGGTTGGTCCAGCCTCAGCGGGGACGCGATCAGCGCATGGCTGAACACTTCGATGAACTTGTTGATCTGCTTCCACTTGCGCGACATCGACGGGATCAGCGCGTGCTTGGCGTCGGTCACGCCCAGGTCGGCGAGGAACGGCCGGCTCAGGTCGAGGAAGCGGTTCTTCTCGCGGTTGTGCTCGGCCGACGGCGCCTCACGCAATTGCTGCGGCTTGCTTTTGAACAGCGAGCTTTTGTTCTTCTTGCTGTATTCCAGCTGGGCTTCGTCGGTCAGCGCGAGCAAGTGTGCGTTCTTGAACGAGGTCGGCAACAACTCGGCAATCGCCGCCACACCGTCGGCCACCGGGAGGTTCTTGGTGATGTCGCGGGTTTTGTAGCGGTAGACGAAGGACAGGCAGGGCTGCTCCTTGACCGTCACCGCCTTGATGATCAGCCGTTGCAGCTCGGCTTCCTCACCGACGTACTTGGCCAGCACCAGTTTGATAAAGGCGTTGTGCGCAAGGCTTGCGCTGAGCAGTTCGATGAACTGGGCGTGATGATCCGGCGCAGGGCGGGCAGGTTGAGCGGTGACGGACATGAACAAAAACGCCTCGGGCTGGGAATGCCGGGCATTTTAGGGGGGATGGGGGCTGAGGGCACGGGGTTATTTGATCAACGGTAAGATTGGGGGCCCCACCGCAGATCCAAATGTGGGAGGGGGCTTGCCCCCGATGGCAGTGTGTCAGTCAGCTCATCTGCAGCTGATGCACCGCTATCGGGGGCAAGCCCCCTCCCACATTGGGTTCGGCACTTGTTGGGTTATTCGAGCACGATCAGGCGATTGGGCAATTCATTGCGCGCGTGCGTCAGCGGCACATGCACCTTGAGCAACTCTCCGCTGGCTTCGATGCAGGCAATGAACCCGGCCAATGTCTGGCCCTGTTTCACCTGCTGGGTAAACGCCTTGACGATACCATCCCAACTGCTGTCATCCAGGCGTTTGGAAATCCCGTTATCCACCAGGATCTCCACATAGCGCTCGGCCTCGCTGACAAAAATCAACACCCCGGTGCCGCCCACCGTGTGGTGCAGGTTCTGCTCGAGGAACTGACGCCGCGCCAGGTTCGACGCGCGCCAGTGGCGTACCGAGCGGGGGATCAGCCGCGTGGTGACCTTGGGCAGGCGAAACACCAGGCACAGCACGATGAATGTCGCCCACTGCGCCAACAACAAGGTGTACATGCTCAGGTAGCCCGAGAAGTAATGCACCACCCCCGGCACCACCAACGCGATCAGGCTGGCCCACAGCAACGGGATGTAGGCGTAATCGTCGGCACGCGCGGCCAGCACGGTCACCAGCTCGGCGTCGGTCTGTCGCTCGACCCGGGCGATCGCTTCGGCGACCTGGCGTTGTTCGTGTTCAGTCAGTAGTGCCATGGTTGTAAACGCTCGTTTTTAGTTATTGTCATCACCAGCCGCCCGAAGCCCCGCCACCGCCGAAACCGCCACCGCCGCCGCGAAAACCACCGCCACCGCCGCCGCCTCCCCCACCGCCACGGCCACTGCTGCTGAGAATCGCCAACAGGATCGCCCACACGGGCAGGCCCAGGCGATTGCACAGCCACAACACGCCGATCAGCAGGACGAACAAGCCGATGGAAAACCCCGGATTATCCTTGGCGAAGTTGGCATCCGCCACATGGGCCGGCACCGCCAGCGGCTCGCCGCCCACCACCTGGATCATCGCGGCGACGCCGTCGCTGATGCCCTGGCTGAACTTGCCGGCCTTGAACTTGGGCGCAATCACCTGATTGATGATCACCCACGACTGCGCATCGGTCAGCGTGCCTTCCAGGCCATAACCGACTTCGATGCGCAATTTGCGCTCATCGCGGGCGACGATCAACAGCGCACCGTTGTCCTTGCCCTTCTGGCCGATGCCCCACTGGCGCCCCAACTGATAACCGTAGTCTTCAATCGGCACGCCCTGCAGGTCAGGCACGGTGACCACCACGATCTGGTCGCCACGGCTTTGCTCCAGCGCCTGCAATTGCTGGGTCAACTGCTCGCGCACCGCCGGGTCGATCATCTGCGCAGTGTCCACCACCCGCCCGGTCAACGCCGGGAAGGTCAACGCCGCCTGGGCCACGCCCGCGCAGGCCAACAGCCACAGCGCCAGGCCTATCCGTAATAAACGCATCGACACCTCAGTGCAGCTTTATTTGAACTTCACTTGCGGCGCTTTATCGGCATCGGCACTGGTGGCTTCAAACGTAGCGCGGATCGGCAAATCGCTGTACATCACGCTGTGCCACAGACGCCCCGGGAACGTGCGGATCTCGGTGTTGTATGCCTGCACCGCCTGGATAAAGTCGCGACGCGCCACGGCGATACGGTTTTCCGTGCCTTCCAGTTGCGACTGCAGGGCCAGGAAGTTCTGGTTGGCCTTCAGGTCCGGGTAGCGCTCGGACACCACCATCAAGCGGCTGAGCGCACTGCTCAAACCGTCCTGGGCTTGCTGGAACTGCTTGAGTTTTTCCGGGTTGTCGAGGGTGCTGGCGTCGACCTGGATCGACGTGGCCTTGGCCCGCGCTTCAATCACTGCGGTGAGGGTGTCTTGTTCATGGGTTGCGTAACCCTTGACCACTTCCACCAGGTTGGGGATCAGGTCGGCACGCCGTTGATACTGGTTCTGCACCTGGCCCCAGGCCGCCTTGGCCTGTTCATCCAGGGTCGGAATGGTGTTGATGCCGCAACCGCTCAGCACTGTGCTGATCAATAGCAAAGCCGCGGCCTTCAAGCCCCAGCGGTAACCTTGTGCTGCTTGCATGGTGTTTCTCCTGCCCAACCTTGATGGAATTTGACGACTCGCCCTATAAACCGCGCACATGGGGCATAATCCGCCCCCACTACTGGAATGCATCGAGCCAATCAGCTAAAAAGATGCCCAGCGCGATAAAGAGTTCAGAGTGTGCTGCATTTTTCTGAACGACACCCGAACAACAATAGACGCTCCCCACATTTTGGCCGATCAGCCTAACCGCTGTGCAGTGCGCCGAAAAAGGATATTCATGAAGAAGCTGTGTTTGCTCGGCCTTGTTGCCACTCTGGCCACCCACCCCGTCTGGGCAGAAACAAAGCCTGCTGCGCTTAAAGACAAGGACGCCTTCGTCAGCGACCTGCTCAAGCAGATGACCCTCGATGAAAAGATCGGCCAATTGCGCCTGATCAGCATCGGCCCGGAAATGCCCCGCGAGCTGATCCGCAAGGAAATCGCCGCCGGCCGCATCGGTGGCACCTTCAACTCCATCACCCGCCCGGAAAACCGTCCGATGCAGGACGCGGCCATGCGCAGCCGGTTGAAGATCCCGATGTTCTTCGCCTACGACGTGATCCACGGCCACCGCACGATTTTCCCGATCAGCCTGGCCCTGGCGTCCAGCTGGGACATGAACGCCATCGGCCGCTCCGGGCGCATTGCCGCCCAGGAAGCCGCGGCCGACAGCCTCGACATCACCTTTGCGCCGATGGTCGACATCTCCCGCGACCCGCGCTGGGGCCGCACCTCCGAAGGCTTCGGTGAAGACACCTACCTGGTGTCGCGCATCGCCGAAGTGATGGTCAAGGCCTTCCAGGGCAGCAGCGCGGCGAATGCCGACAGCATCATGGCCAGCGTCAAGCACTTCGCCCTGTACGGTGCGGTGGAAGGCGGTCGCGACTACAACGTGGTCGACATGAGCCCGGTCAAGATGTACCAGGACTACCTGCCGCCCTACCACGCGGCGATCAAGGCCGGTGCCGGCGGTGTGATGGTCGCGCTCAACTCGATCAACGGCGTGCCCGCCACCGCCAACACCTGGCTGATGAACGACCTGCTGCGCAAGGACTGGGGCTTCAAGGGCCTGGCCGTCAGCGACCACGGCGCGATCTTCGAGCTGATCAAGCACGGCGTGGCCAAGGACGGGCGTGAAGCCGCCAAGCTGGCGATCAAGGCCGGCATCGACATGAGCATGAACGACTCGCTGTATGGCAAGGAATTGCCGGGGCTGCTCAAGTCCGGCGAGATCGAGCAGAGCGACATCGACAACGCCGTGCGTGAAGTGCTCGGCGCCAAGTACGACATGGGCCTGTTCAAAGACCCGTACCTGCGCATCGGCAAGGCCGAGGACGACCCGGCCGACACCAACGCCGAAAGCCGTCTGCACCGCGCCGATGCACGAGACATAGCACGCCGCAGCATGGTCCTGCTGAAGAACCAGAACGACACCCTGCCGCTGAAAAAATCCGCGACCATCGCCCTGGTCGGCCCATTGGCCAAGGCTCCCATCGACATGATGGGCAGCTGGGCCGCCGCCGGTAAGCCGGCACAATCGGTGACCTTGCTCGACGGCCTCAACGCGGTGATCGGTGAAAAGGGCAAGATCATCTATGCCCGTGGCGCCAACATCACCAACGACAAGGCCGTGGTCGACTACCTCAACTTCCTCAACTTCGATGCCCCGGAAGTGGTGGATGACACCCGCCCGGCCCAGGTGATGATCGACGAAGCGGTCAAGGCCGCCAAGGATGCCGATGTGGTGGTCGCCGCGGTGGGCGAGTCCCGCGGCATGTCCCACGAATCCTCCAGCCGCACCGACCTGAACATCCCACAAAGCCAGCGCGACCTGATCAAGGCCCTCAAAGCCACCGGCAAGCCACTGGTGCTGGTGCTGATGAACGGCCGTCCGCTGTCGATTCTCGAAGAAAACCAGCAAGCCGACGCGATCCTGGAAACCTGGTTCGCCGGCACCGAGGGCGGCAACGCCATCGCCGACGTGCTGTTCGGTGACTACAACCCGTCGGGTAAGCTGCCGATCACGTTCCCACGTTCGGTGGGGCAGATTCCGACCTACTACAACCACCTGACCATCGGCCGGCCGTTTACCCCAGGCAAGCCGGGCAACTACACCTCGCAGTACTTCGATGACACCACCGGGCCGCTGTTCCCGTTCGGCTATGGCTTGAGCTACACCACGTTCAGCCTGTCGGACATGGCGCTGTCGTCCACCACCCTGAACAAGAGCGGTAAGCTCGACGCCAGCGTCACCGTGAAAAACACCGGCAAGGTCGACGGCGAAACCGTGGTGCAGCTGTATATCCAGGACGTGGCCGGCTCGATGATCCGCCCGATCAAGGAGCTGAAGAACTTCCAGAAAGTCATGCTCAAGGCCGGCGAAGAGCGCACGTTGCACTTCACCATTACCGAAGAGGATTTGAAGTTCTACAACAGCCAGCTCAAGTTCGCGGCGGAACCGGGTGAGTTCAATGTGCAGATCGGCTTGGACTCCCAGGATGTGCAGCAGCAGACCTTCGAGCTGCTCTAACGCCCCCCCCCGCCCTCTGTAGGAGCGAGCTTGCTCGCGAAGACCGTTAACGATGACGCGCTCATGCTGAATGAATGCGTTGTTCTCAGGTTTTTCGCGAGCAAGCTCGCTCCTACAGTTAAGTGAATTAAGCGAATTAAGCGCGTTGAGCGCGTTGAGCGAATTAAGCGAGTTGAGCGCGTTGGGTGAGTTGGGCGCGTCAGCCGCGTCGGTTGAGCAGGTTCACCACCAACCGATCGATCCACCCCCACACCCGCTGCTTCACCCGCCGCCACAACGGCCGCGACTTCCATGCCTCCAGGCTCACCGCCTGGCTCTGGGCAAAATCCCGTTCGAAACTGCCGGCCACGGCCAGCGTCAGCGCAGGGTCCAACGCTTCGAGGTTGGCTTCCAGGTTGAAGCGCAAATTCCAGTGGTCGAAGTTGCACGAGCCGATGCTGACCCAATCGTCCACCAAGACCATCTTCAGGTGCAGGAAGCACGGCTGGTATTCAAAGATCTGCACACCCGAGCGCAGCAAACGCGGGTAATAACGGTGCCCGGCGTAGCGCACGGACGGGTGATCGGTACGCGGGCCGGTCAGCAGCAAGCGCACATCCACGCCGCGCCCCGCCGCCCGGCGCAAGGCCCGACGCACGCCCCAGGTGGGCAGGAAATACGGGGTCGCCAACCAGATGCGCCGGTGGCCGCTGCTCAGCGCGCGGATCAGCGAGTGCAGAATATCGCGGTGCTGGCGCGCGTCGGCATAGGCCACACGGCCGAGACCAGACCCGGTCGGCGGTACTTTGGGCAAGTGCGGCAAGCCGAAATGGGTGGCCGGTTTCCAGGCGCGGCGGTCGTCGTTGGCCAACCATTGCCGGTCGAACAGCGCTTGCCAGTCGAGCACCAGCGGGCCGTCGATCTGCACCATCACTTCATGCCAGTCGGCGCTGTCCTGCCCCGGTGTCCAGAACTCATCGGTGACGCCGGTGCCGCCGACCACGGCGATGCCTTGATCGACCAGCAATAATTTGCGGTGGTCGCGGTACAGGTTGCCCATCCAGCGCCGCCATTCCAGGCGATTGTAAAAGCGCAGTTCCACACCGGCGTCGGTCAGGCGCTTACGCAACCTGAGGGCGAACGCCAGGCTGCCGTAATCATCGAACAGGCAGCGCACCCGCACGCCCCGCTCAGCCGCCTGCGCCAGCGCCTGCACCAAGACTTCGGCGCAGGCGCCGGCTTCCACCAGGTATAACTCCAGATCCACCTGATGCTCTGCCCGGGCAATGTCCACCAGCATTTGCGGGAAAAAACTCGGCCCGTCGATCAACAACTCGAAACGGTTGGCGCTGCGCCACGGGAACACTGCGCCGCTCATGTCAGCGCGCCGTAAAGATCAGTACCGCACCCACCGGCACCGCCAAACTGATCGACGCCAGCCCAGCCGCGTTGCGCAACGCCGTCACACCCGGCACCAGCTCAAAATCCTCGGCGCGCAACACCAGCGGTTCCAGGGTCACCACCTGGAAACGCCGATCATCCAGGCGCGTGGCCAGCAGCTCGGCGTTGTAGGTGTGGGTCTTGCCATGCAGCGTGACGCTCAATGGCAGGCGCAACTCCAACTGCGCGCCGGGGGCCAGGTCGTTGATCGGTTGCAGGTTGATCTGCGTGCTGATCAGCGCTTCGGGGAAGGTCTTGATCTCGAACAGTTGATTGCGCATGCGCTCATCGCGCAGCGGGATGCCGCTGTTGACCGACTCCAACTCCACTTCCACCTGCGCCGCACCATTGCGGTCGACCTTGCCGTGCAGCACCAGGAAGCGCTGCACCTCGGCAATCTCGGTGTTTTTGGTGGTGACGAACGACAGCCGCGAGGACTCGTTGTCCAGGTACCAGTCCGCGTGGGCAGGCACGGCGGCGGCGGCCAGCAGGGCGAAGGCCAGGGGTTTGATGACAGACGCGTTGAACATTAAAGACTCGTGGGGCGGAAAACCTGAACGAACCTTAACTGTGCCGCCTGCCGGGCGCAATGTAGCTGACAAAGCCGCCCCCACCTCGGAGATGACGTGTCAGGGGTTGAGGCGGCAGCCCTGATGTTCGCCCAACCATCTGGCCGTATGGGTACGCCCCAATCCACTGGCGCTGACTTCACTGCGCTCCGGGTCATCGGTGAACGCACTGATCGGCACGTACTGCTTCACATACCCCCGGCAATACTCGGCGGGATTATTCTGCACATACCGGCACGAGCAGTACTCCTTGGCCGTATACGCCGCGATGATGTCGGGGAAAGCTTGCAGGTTGACGCGCTCGTGCCAGCCCCAGCCCAGCACGGCGAGCAACAGCAGCAGGAAAAGACTGGTAAACGGCCGACGACGGATCATGGCTGCACCGCCGCCAGCACGCGTTTGAGCAGTTCGTTGTGGCGGTAGCTGTCGTCGCGGTCATCGCCGTAGCGCACGATCACCAGGTGTTCGTCGGGCATGACGTACAGCGCCTGGCCCCAGTGGCCGAGGGCGGCAAAGGTGTCGGCGGGGGCGTCGGGCCAGGGTCTTGGGGCGCCCTGCACGGCGCGGTTGAGCCACCAATGGCCGCCGGGCATGGCTTCGTCCTGGCCGGCCTTGTAGTGATCGAACGGTTGCCGATTGAAATCGACCCAGGCTTTCGGCACCAACTGTTGCTCCCGCCAGCGACCGTCGCGCGCCATCAGCAGGCCGACGCGCGCCAGGTCGCGGGCGGTGAGGTAGGCGTAGGACGAGGCGACGAAGGTTTCATCGGCATCGGTTTCCCAAGTGGCGTTGTGAATGCCCAGCGGCTTGAACAGCGCATCCCACGGGTAACTCATGTAGGCCTTGTGGCCGAGCATGCCCTTGAGCGCGGCGGAGAGCAGGTTGCTGTCGCCGCTGGAATAACGGAAGGCCTCGCCCGGCGCGCGGGCGGTGTGCATGCCGGCGACGAACTCCGCCATGTCGGCGCGGCCGCGGGTGTAGAGCATCGCAACGACCGAGGATTTCAGCGGGGCATATTCGTAATCTTCCTGCCAATCGAGGCCCGAGGCCCAGTGCAGCAAGTCGGCCATCGTCACGCTTGGATGCTGTTTCATCGGCGGGTAGAAACGTGCGGCGGGGTCGCTCAGTTTGAAGCGGCTTTCGCCGTAGGCCACGCCCAGCACGGTGGCCATCAGGCTTTTGCTGACCGACCAGGTCAGGTGCGGCGTGCTCGCGGTGGTGGGCATGGCGTAGCGCTCGTAGATGACTTCGCCATCGCGGATCACCAGCAGCGCGTCGGTGCGGATGCCTTGGCGCGTGGCGTCGTCACGCCGGGGAAACGCGTAGGCATTCAGGGCATCGACAGCGGGACCTTCGATCGGCGTGCCCTTGGCCCAGTCTTTGTCAGGCCAGGTTTCGGCGCGGGTGATGACGGTGGCTAACAACAGGGCAACGCACAACAAGCCTCTGACCATGGACACGAACTCAAGGGGGCATTCAAGCCCGCGAGCCTAGCCGAGGCCGATGACAGATTGGCGACATAAGTGCCTGTCATCTAAGCGTCACCGTAACTTCATGGAGATGACACCGAGCCTACATAGCCTGAGTTTGGACAAACAAGTCGACCGGCCGGAACGTGGCTGGCACTCGGAGATTCGCCATGACTCAGATCGCCCGCATCAGCGACACCGGCAATGAACGCCGTCTGCAAGCCGAACGCCTGATCGGCGCCCAGGCTTTGCAAGAAGCACAGGCCCTGCGGTTCAACGTGTTCAGCGGCGAGTTCAACGCCAAGCTGAAAGGCGCGGAACTGGGCCTGGACATGGATGACTATGATGTTCACTGCAGCCACATCGGCGTGCGGGATTTGAACAGCGGTCGACTGGTGGCCACCACCCGTTTGCTCGATCACCAGGCCGCCAGCACCCTGGGCCGGTTCTACAGCGAAGAAGAATTCAGCCTGCATGGCCTGCTGCACTTGCAGGGCCCGATCCTGGAAATCGGCCGCACCTGCGTCGACCCGGCCTACCGCAACGGCGGCACCATTGCAGTGCTGTGGGGCGAGTTGGCCGAAGTGCTCAACGAGGGCTGCTACAGCTACCTGATGGGTTGCGCGAGCATCCCGATGCACGATGGCGGCATCCAGGCCCACGCGATCATGCAGCGCCTGCGCGAACGCTACCTGTGCAACGAACACCTGCGCGCCGAGCCGAAAAAACCGCTGCCGGCGCTGGACCTGCCGTCCAACGTCATCGCGGAAATGCCGCCGCTGCTCAAGGCGTATATGCGCCTGGGCGCGAAGATCTGCGGCGAGCCGTGCTGGGATGAAGATTTCCAGGTGGCCGACGTGTTCATTCTGCTCAAGCGCGATGAGCTGTGCCCGCGTTATGCGCGCCACTTCAAGGCGGCCATGTGATGGGCCGCGTGCGCGTGTACGCGCGGATCGCCCGGGTACTGTTGGTGGTGGCGCTGGGCTTGAGCATGGCCAGTGTGTTCGGTGTGTTCGAGCGCCTGGGGGTGGCCAACTCGATGGTGCGCCGTCAGCGTTGGTCGCGGTTCTTTATGTCGCGGCTGACCAACGCCCTGCCCTTTCGCGTGACGGTACACGGTGAATTGCCGCAGACACCGATGCTGTGGGTGAGCAATCACGTGTCCTGGACCGACATCCCGCTGCTGGGCATGGTCACGCCGATGTCGTTCTTGTCCAAGGCCGAAGTCCGCACCTGGCCGGTGGCCGGCTGGTTGGCGGCGAAGGCCGGTAGCCTGTTTATTCGCCGCGGTTCAGGCGACAGCCAACTGATCCGCAAACAGATGACCCGTCACCTGGAGCAGCAACACCCGCTGCTGATGTTCCCCGAAGGCACCACCACCGACGGGCGCAGCCTGCGTACCTTTCACGGGCGCCTGCTGGCCAGTGCGATCGAGGCGGATGTGTCGCTGCAACCGGTGGCGATCCGGTATCTGCGCGATGGGCAAGTGGACCCGCTGGCGCCGTTCATTGGCGATGACGATTTGCTCTCGCACTTGATGCGCCTGTTTGCCAACGACCAGGGCGATGTGGAAATCCATGTGCTCACGCCGATTGCCTGTGCCGGGCAGGAACGCGCGGCGCTGGCGTTCCAGGCGCAGCAGGCGGTGCAGAAGGCGTTGTTCGGGCCGCTGCCGGAAGCAGAGCAGATTGCGGTTCGGCCGGCATTCGCAGCCTGAAGCGAGCACAGTCAACAATGTGGGAGGGGGCTTGCCCCCTCCCACATTTAGATCTCAGTGGTCAGCTGGGCTTGGGCAAATTTTTGCAACTCTGGATAAAACAGCCGGAAGTCTTCACTCAACGGTTCGTATAACGTGCGCAATTCCTGCATCGCATGGCCCAGTTCCTCAGGCTGCGTCAGGCGCCGCGAGATCCCCCGCAATACCGGCTCCATCACCGCGAACTCGCGGTATGAGCCCAGCCAATCATCCGCCGCCATGTACGGCGCAATCTGCGCCAGCCGCCCCGGCAACTGCGGTTCGGCCGCCAGCACGCGGTACACCTGGGAGGTGAAGTGTTCCAGGGGCTGCTCGGCATACAGCGCCCAATCCCGCGCCAGGCAGTGATCGAAAAACACATCGAGGACGATCCCGGCATAACGCCGGCGCGTCAGGCTAAAGCGCGACAACGCTTCGCCGACCTGCGGATGGCTGTCGGTGAAACGGTCGATTGAGCGATGCAACTGGATGGCCGCTTCGATCGGCGGGCTGAACTGGCCTTGCAGGCGGCCTTTGACGAAGTCGCCATACAGGCTGCCCAGCAGTTGCGCAGGAAGTTGGCCGCCCAGGTGCAGATGTGCGAGATAATTCATGGTGTGCAGTCTATCACTGCCGTCAACGCATCGTTATAACCCGATATACAGATTCAGTCTGGCCTAAGACCGAAATCATATTGGAATATCGGGATATACCGATTTAAAGTTCGCCTCATCGCGATATAACGCTTTACGACACCGAGCAACCGCCATGTCCATCGACCTCGACGAAATAATAAAAGCCCTGGCGCACCCAGTACGGCGAGACATCCTCACTTGGCTGAAAGACCCGAAAGTGCAATTCCCCGAGCAACTGCACAACCACGAATACGGCATCTGCGCCGGGCAGATCGACCAGCGCTGCGGCTTGTCCCAGTCGACCGTGTCGGCGCACCTGGCGACCTTGCAACGGGCGGGATTGATCAGCAGCCAGAAGGCCGGGCAGTGGCACTTTTTCAAACGCAACGAGGAAACGATCCAAGCCTTCCTCACTGCGCTCATCACTGAGCTCAGTTCTGAAATCCGCGCACCACTGTAACAAGGACACGCACATGCCCCTCTCGCTCCTCATCCTCGCCCTGAGCGCCTTCGCCATCGGCACCACCGAGTTCGTCATCATGGGCTTGCTGCCCGATGTGGCGGCGGACTTGGGCGTGTCGATTCCCGGCGCCGGCTGGCTGGTGACCGGCTACGCCCTCGGCGTGGCCATCGGCGCGCCGTTCATGGCGCTGGCCACCGCCAGGCTGCCACGCAAGGCCGCGCTGGTCGCGTTGATGGGCATTTTCATTATCGGCAACCTGCTCTGCGCCCTGGCCAGCGACTACAACGTGCTGATGTTTGCCCGCGTGGTCACTGCGTTGTGCCACGGTGCGTTCTTCGGGATCGGTTCGGTGGTCGCCGCCAACCTGGTGCCGGCCAACAAGCGTGCGTCCGCCGTGGCCTTGATGTTCACCGGCCTGACCCTGGCCAACGTACTGGGCGTGCCTTTGGGTACGGCGCTGGGCCAGGAAGCCGGCTGGCGCTCAACCTTCTGGGCGGTGACCGTGATCGGCGTGATCGCGTTGATCGGCCTGATCCGCTTCCTGCCGGCCAAGCGCGATGAAGAAAAACTCGACATGCGCGCCGAACTGGCCGCCCTCAAGGGCGCCGGCATCTGGTTGTCGCTGACCATGACTGCGCTGTTCGCCGCGTCCATGTTCACCCTCTTCACGTATGTCGCGCCGCTGCTCGGCGACGTCACCGGCGTATCGCCCAAGGGCGTGACCTGGACCCTGCTGCTGATCGGCCTGGGCCTCACCGTGGGCAACATCATCGGCGGCAAGCTGGCGGACAAACGCCTGGCCGCCACCCTGATCGGCGTGTTCATCAGCATGGCGGTGGTCTCCACCGCGCTGACCTGGACCAGCATCGCGGTGATCCCGACCGAAATCACCTTGTTCCTCTGGGCCACCGCCTCGTTTGCCGCCGTGCCCGCGCTGCAGATCAACGTGGTGACCTTCGGCAAGGCCGCGCCGAACCTGGTGTCCACCTTGAACATCGGCGCCTTCAACATCGGCAATGCCCTCGGCGCCTGGGTCGGCGGCAGCGTGATTGCCCACGGTTTCGGCCTGACCAGCGTGCCCCTGGCCGCCGCGGCCCTGGCGATCCTCGCGCTGCTGGTGACCCTGATCACTTTCCGTCAGGGCGGCGATGCCGACCTGGCCCCTGCGACCAACTGATCAACTTAAAGAGAAGGGTGTTATCCCATGACGACTATTTTCGATCCGATCACACTGGGCGACCTGGAACTGTCGAACCGCATCATCATGGCGCCGCTGACCCGCTGCCGTGCCGACGCCGGTCGCGTGCCCAATGCGCTGATGGCCGAGTACTACGTACAACGCGCCTCCGCCGGGCTGATCCTCAGCGAAGCCACGTCCGTGACGCCGATGGGCGTGGGCTACCCGGACACCCCGGGCATCTGGTCCAACGATCAGGTACGTGGCTGGGCCAATGTGACCAAGGCCGTACATGCCGCGGGCGGCAAGATCTTCCTGCAACTGTGGCACGTCGGCCGGATCTCCCACCCTTCTTACCTGAACGGTGAAACCCCGGTGGCGCCGAGTGCGATCCAGCCTAAAGGCCACGTCAGCCTGGTCCGCCCGCTGGCCGACTACCCAACGCCTCGCGCCCTGGAAACCGCTGAAATCGCCGACATCGTCGACGCCTACCGCACCGGTGCCGAGAACGCCAAGGCCGCCGGTTTCGACGGCGTGGAAATCCACGGCGCCAACGGCTACCTGCTCGACCAGTTCCTGCAAAGCAGCACCAACCATCGCACCGACAACTACGGCGGCTCCCTGGAAAACCGCGCGCGCCTGCTGCTGGAAGTGACCGACGCCGCCATCGAAGTCTGGGGCGCCGGCCGCGTGGGCGTCCACCTGGCACCGCGCGCCGACTCCCACGACATGGGTGACGACAACCTGGCCGAAACCTTCACCTACGTCGCCCGCGAACTGGGCAAACGCGGCATCGCCTTTATCTGCTCGCGTGAAAAAGAAGGCGCTGACAGCCTCGGCCCGCAATTGAAAGAAGCCTTCGGCGGCGTGTACATCGCCAACGAACGCTTTACCAAGGACAGCGCCAACGCCTGGCTGGCCTCGGGCAAGGCGGATGCGGTGGCCTTTGGCGTACCGTTCATTGCCAACCCGGACCTGCCGGCACGCCTGAAAGCCGATGCGCCGCTGAACCAGGCGCACCCGGAAACCTTCTATGCCAAGGGCCCGGTCGGTTACATCGACTACCCGACCCTGGCGCTATGATGCGTTGAAACGAAAAAGCCCCGGCTCGCAAGAACCGGGGCTTTTTTTCGCCGATCGGGAAAACACCCCGGATCAAATGTGGGAGAGGGCTTGCTCCCTCCCACATTTGATCTCAGCGGTCCGGAGAAACATTCCTTCACAGCCTTGCAACAAAAACGCTACAAAATACTTAGGCGGCTATCTTTCAACCACCCGCCAGCCCGTATATAAAGTCATCCCACCAATAAGTCAGCAGGACGATTGCCCGCCCTTAGGCTTTACTGTTGAAACAATTGGATGCAATTACATATTTTGACTTAATTGCGCAGGCTAGGGCTCAAGCGCAGCATGTCCAGCCCTGCATCGACCCAACGCTCAGCCTCCTGGTGCAGCTCAAAACTGTCCGGCACCAGCAGCCATTGGCCCAACAAGCCATTGATGTAGGCATGAATGCACACCGCTGCGCGCGTGGTGTCGAGGTTTTCCGGGAGTTGCCCGCGATGGACCGCGTTACGCAAGGTCAGGCTGATACGCAGGTTGCACTCCAGGCTGTGGGTCTGGCGTTGACGGCGCATGTCGCACATCTCATCGGTGAACTCGCACTTATGAATCAGGATTTCGTTGATGCGCCGGGTTTTCGGGTCCAGGACCACTTGATGGAACAGATGAATCAGCAGCTTGCGCATACACCCCAGCGGGTCGACTTCATCCTCGCTTTCACTGGCCCTGGCCAGCTCGTCCAGGGGTTCGTGCAGGGTCTCGAGCAATGCCTGCAACAGGTCGGACTTATTGCTGAAGTGCCAATAGATGGCGCCTCGCGTTACCCCGGCCAGCGCGGCGATGTCCGCCAGTGTGGTCCGCGCTACACCCCGCTCATAAAAGGCCTGCTCAGCAGCGTCGAGAATCTGGCTGCGCGTTTCCTGAGCTTCCTCTTTGGTGCGACGGACCATGGCAATAAAACCTCAATCAAAACATGTGGGACTATCGGTAACGCTGCTTTAATAGGCGCTAACGAGCATCTGAATAATTGTGGGACGACACCTTCATGGGCGCCGAACGGACTAAAATCGAGGCTCGGGGCGGTGCTGTGTCAATACCGCGCGAAGCCTGTCAAGAGTTTACAAACAACCATGAACGTAAGTATATTGCGTAGCAAGCTACTTATCTACTCACAGCTTGTTTTTTACCCTTCCACCCTTCTTGTGCGCAGTCTGCGCGCCTGACCCGAGGATCTTCATGCAACTTAAGCCAGCTGTTACCGCTCTGGTCACTGCCGTCGCCCTGGCATCGCTGCTCAGCGGATGCAAAAAGGAAGAGGCGGCTCCGCCCGCGCAAACTCCTCTGGTCGGCGTGGTCACCCTTCAACCGCAAGCCTTTACCCTGACGTCCGAGCTGCCAGGCCGCACCACCGCCTACCGCATCGCGGAAGTCCGTCCGCAGGTCAATGGCATCATCCTCAAGCGCCTGTTCAAGGAAGGCGGGGATGTGAAAGAAGGCCAGCAGCTTTATCAGATCGATCCGTCGGTCTATGACGCCACCCTGAAAAGCGCACAGGCCAGCCTGTCCCAGACCAAGTCGATCGCCGACCGCTACAAGCAGTTGGTCGACGAGCAGGCCGTCAGCCGCCAGGAATACGACACCGCCGTCGCCAACCGCATGACTTCCGAAGCAAACGTTCAAACCGCCCAGATCAACGTGCGCTACACCAAGGTGTTCGCGCCGATCTCCGGGCGTATCGGGCGTTCCTCGGTCACCGAAGGCGCGCTGGTCAGCAATGGCCAGACCGATGCCATGGCCGTGATCCAACAACTGGACCCGATCTACGTCGACGTCACGCAGTCTTCGGCTGAAATGCTGAAACTGCGCCGCGACCTGGAAAGCGGCCAACTGGAGAAAGCCGGCGCCAATGCCGCCAAGGTCAAGCTGACCCTGGAAGACGGCAGCAGCTATGGCCTGGACGGCAAACTGGAGTTCTCCGAAGTGTCGGTTGACCAGACCACCGGTTCGGTCACCCTGCGCGCCGTGTTCCCCAACCCTGACCACACCCTGCTGCCTGGCATGTTCGTACACGCCCAGTTGCAAGCCGGTGTGAACAGCAAGGCGATCCTGGCACCGCAGCAAGGCGTGACCCGAGACCTCAAGGGTATCCCGACGGCGTTGGTGGTCAACGCGGACAACAAAGTTGAGCAGCGCGTGCTGGTCGCCAACCGCACCGCCGGCGCTTACTGGCTGGTGGAAAAAGGCTTGAACGCCGGTGACCGTGTGATCACCGAAGGCTTGCAGTACGTCAAGCCGGGCGTCCAGGTCAAGGTCAAGGACGCCGACAACGCCCAGCCTGCCGGTACCGCCGCTCCTGCTGCCGCTGCTGCTGGCAAAGGGGAGTAATCCATGTCGAAATTTTTTATCGACCGTCCCATTTTCGCCTGGGTGATTGCCCTGGTGATCATGCTGGTCGGGGCTCTGTCGATCCTGAAGTTGCCCATCAACCAGTACCCGGCGATTGCGCCGACCGCCATTGATATCCAGGTGACCTACCCAGGTGCATCCGCACAAACCGTGCAGGACACCGTGGTGCAGGTGATCGAACAACAGCTCAACGGTATCGACAACCTGCGTTATGTGTCATCGGACAGTAACTCCGACGGCAGCATGACCATCACCGTGACGTTCAACCAGGGTACCAACCCGGACATCGCCCAGGTCCAGGTGCAGAACAAACTGAACCTGGCGACCCCGCTGCTGCCGCAAGAAGTGCAGCAGCAGGGTATCCGCGTGACCAAGTCGGTGAAGAACTTCCTGATGGTGATCGGTCTGGTGTCGGAAGACGGCAGCATGACCAAGGACGACCTGTCCAACTACATCGTGTCCAACATCCAGGACCCGATTTCCCGTACTGCGGGTGTAGGTGACTTCCAGGTATTCGGTTCGCAGTACGCCATGCGTATCTGGCTCGATCCGGCCAAGCTGAACAACTATCAGTTGACCCCGGTAGACGTCAGCACCGCGATCTCGGCACAGAACGTACAAGTGGCCACCGGCCAATTGGGCGGCCTGCCTGCCCTGCCCGGCACCCAATTGAACGCGACCATCATCGGTAAGACCCGCCTGCAGACCACTGAGCAGTTCGGCAATATCCTGATGAAGGTCAACACCGACGGTTCACAGGTTCGCTTGAAGGACATCGCGCGTATCGAGCTGGGCGGCCAGACCTACAGCATCAGCGCGCAGTTCAACGGCAACCCGGCGTCCGGTATGGCGATCAAGCTGGCCTCCGGCGCCAACGCCCTGGACACCGCCAAGGCCATCCGTGCCACGGTCGCGTCCCTGGAACCGTTCTTCCCGCCAGGCATGAAGGCGGTGGTGCCGTATGACACCACTCCAGTGGTGACCGAATCGATTTCCGGTGTGGTACACACCCTGGTCGAGGCGATCGTGCTGGTGTTCCTGGTGATGTTCCTGTTCCTGCAGAACTTCCGCGCCACCATCATCACCACCATGACTGTACCGGTGGTATTGCTGGGTACCTTCGGGATCCTGGCCGCGTTCGGCTTCACCATCAACACCCTGACCATGTTCGGCATGATCCTGGCCATCGGCTTGCTGGTGGACGACGCCATCGTCGTGGTGGAGAACGTCGAGCGGGTGATGGCCGAGGAGCACCTGTCGCCGAAAGAGGCGACGGTCAAGTCCATGGGCCAGATCCAGGGCGCCCTGGTGGGTATTGCCCTGGTGCTGTCGGCGGTACTGTTGCCGATGGCATTCTTCGGCGGCTCCACCGGTGTGATCTACAAACAGTTCTCCATCACCATCGTTTCGGCCATGGCGTTGTCGGTACTGGTTGCGCTGATCTTCACCCCGGCCTTGTGCGCCACCATGCTCAAGCCGATCGACCCCGAGACGCACGGCCAACCCAAGCGTGGTTTCTTCGGCTGGTTCAACCGCACCTTCGACCGTAGCGTACTGAGCTACGAGCGCGGCGTGGGGAACATGATCAGGCACAAGATTCCGGCGTTCCTCGTTTACGTGCTGATCTTTGCCGGCATGATCTGGTTGTTCATGCGGATCCCGGCAGCGTTCCTGCCCGACGAAGACCAGGGCGTGATCTTTGCCCAGGTGCAGACGCCGGTCGGCTCAACGGCCGAGCGCACGCAGAAAGTCATCGACGACATGCGTATCTTCCTGCTCAACGACAAGGAAGGCGAACCCGGCGAAGGCAAGGGCGTGAAATCGGTCTTTACCGTGAACGGCTTCAACTTCGCGGGGCGTGGTCAAAGCTCGGGCCTGGCATTCGTGATGCTCAAACCGTGGGATGAGCGTGACGCGTCCACCTCGGTGTTCGAGATCGCCAAGCGCGCCCAAGGTTACTTCATGCAGACGTTCCAGGACGCCATGGTGTTTGCCATCGTGCCACCGTCTGTACTGGAGTTGGGTAACGCGACCGGTTTCGACGTGTTCCTGCAGGACCAGGGCGGCGTCGGCCATGACAAGTTGATGGCTGCGCGCAACCAGTTCCTGGGCATGGCCGCCCAGAGCAAGATCCTCGCCGGTGTGCGCCCCAACGGCGTGAACGATGAGCCGCAGTACGAGCTCACCGTCGACGACGAGAAGGCCAGCGCCCAGGGCATTACGCTGTCGAGCATCAACCAGACCCTGGCGATTGCCTTGGGTGGCAGCTACGTCAACGACTTCATCGACCGTGGTCGAGTGAAGAAGGTGTACGTGCAGGGTGAGGCCGCCAGCCGGATGTCCCCTGAAGACCTGAACAAATGGTTCGTGCGCAGCAGCTCCGGGAAGATGGTGCCGCTGTCGGCCATCGCTTCGGGCAAGTGGATCTTCGGTTCGCCGAAACTCTCGCGCTACAACGGTGTGGCGGCGATGGAAATCCTCGGTACCCCGGCACCGGGCTACAGTACCGGTGAAGCCATGGCCGAAGTCGAACGTATCGCCAAGCAACTGCCGGCGGGTGTCGGCTACGCCTGGACGGGCCTGTCGTATGAAGAACGCCTGTCCGGCTCCCAGGCACCTGCGCTGTACGCCCTGTCGCTGCTGGTGGTGTTCCTCTGCCTCGCGGCGCTGTACGAAAGCTGGTCGATCCCGATCGCGGTGGTACTCGTCGTGCCGCTGGGTGTGGTGGGTGCGTTGATCGCCACCAGCCTGCGTGGCTTGTCCAACGACGTGTTCTTCCAGGTGGGCTTGCTGGTGACGGTGGGCCTGGCGGCGAAGAACGCCATCCTGATCGTGGAATTCGCCAAAGAGCTTCACGAACAAGGCAAAGGCATTGTCGAGTCGGCGATCGAAGCGTCGCGCATGCGTCTGCGACCGATCATCATGACCTCCATGGCGTTCATCCTCGGCGTATTGCCGCTGGCGATCTCCTCGGGCGCCGGCTCAGGCAGCCAGCATGCGATCGGTACCGGCGTTATCGGCGGTATGATCACCGCCACGGTCCTGGCGATATTCTGGGTGCCCCTGTTCTTCGCAACCGTGTCCGCCATGGGCGAACGCAAAAAGACTGAACCCAAGCAAACTCCTAAAGAGGCTGGCCAATGAGCAAGTCGCTACTTTCCTTAGCCGTCACGGCATTCGTGCTCAGTGGCTGCTCGCTGATACCTGACTATCAGCGCCCCGAGGCGCCGGTGGCCGCGCAGTTCCCGCAGGGCCCGGCGTATTCGTCGGCCCAGGCTCCGAACCAGGCCGCCGCCGAACAGGGCTGGAAGCAGTTTTTCCATGACCCTGCCCTGCAACAGCTGATCCAGACCGCACTGGTGAACAACCGCGACCTGCGCGTCGCGGCCTTGAACATCGATGCCTACGCGGCGCAGTACAACATCCAGCGCGCCGACCTGTTCCCGGCCGTATCGGCCACTGGCAGCGGCAGCCGCCAGCGCGTACCGGCACGCTCGTCGCAAACCGGTAAAGCAGGCATCAGCAGTTCGTACTCGGCCACCCTGGGCATCAGCTCCTATGAGCTGGACCTGTTCGGCCGTGTCCGCAGCCTGAGCGAGGAAGCGCTGCAGAAATACTTCGCAACCGAAGAAGCGCGGCGCAGCACCCAGATCAGCCTGGTGGCCAGTGTGGCCACCGCCTACCTGACCTGGCAGGCCGACAAGGAATTGCTCAAGCTGACCCAGGAAACCCTGGGCGCATACGAGCAAAGCTACAAGCTGACCTCGCGCAGCAACGAAGTCGGCGTGTCCTCGGCCCTCGACCTGAGCCAAGCGCGCACCTCGGTGGAAAACGCCCGGGTGGCCCTGGCACGCTATACCCGCCAGGTGGCCCAGGACGAAAACAGCCTGACCCTGCTACTCGGCACCGGCCTGCCGGCGAATCTCGTCAGCAAGCCGCTGTCGGATAACCTGCTCAGCGAAGTGCCGACCGGGTTGCCATCGGACCTGTTGCAGCGTCGCCCCGACATCCTGCAGGCCGAGTACAACCTCAAGGCAGCCAACGCCAACATCGGCGCCGCCCGTGCGGCGTTCTTCCCGAGCATCAGCCTGACAGCCAACGCCGGGACCATGAGCCCGGACCTGGGCGGTCTGTTCAAAGGCGGCTCGGGCACCTGGTCGTTCGCCCCGCAGATCAACATCCCGATCTTCAACGCCGGCAGCCTGCGCGCCAGCCTGGACTACTCGAAGATCCAGAAAGAGATCAACGTGGCAAACTACGAGAAGGCCATCCAGACCGGCTTCCAGGAAGTCTCCGACGGCCTCGCCGCGCGTGAGACCTACAAGGAGCAGTTGGAGGCCCAGCGTGGTTTCGTCGCCGCCAACCAGGATTACTACCGCCTGGCCGAGCGTCGCTACCGCATCGGCGTCGACAGCAACCTGACGTTCCTCGACGCCCAGCGCCAGCTGTTCAGTGCCCAGCAATCGCTGATCACCGACCGCCTCGCGCAGTTGACCAGCGAGGTCAACCTGTACAAGGCCCTCGGCGGTGGCTGGAATGAACAGGCGGCGAGTAACCAGCCGCTGAAAGAAGAAGCGCCAAAGATGAAGTTGTTCTGATAGTCGCGCTGTAAACCAAACCGCTTCCCTCACCGGAAGCGGTTTTTTTATACCTGAGCGGTACCCACCGCGCGCGGACAAGTTGCGTTCGATCATCGCCCAAAACCCGCCCTCCCCCGATTGAACCACCCCCGCACTGCCCCGCACCATGGCCGCCACCTGCATAACCCCAATAACAACAGGCCCAATGCCATGAGCACTTTTCACCCTCGCCAGCTATTGCTGGCCACCGCAGTCGCCAGCCTCGCGTTTCCCGTCGTCGCCGAAGAACACGGCTTTATGGAGGACGCCAGCGCCAACCTCAACCTGCGCAATTTCTTCATCAACCGTAACTTCACCAACCCGACCAAAGCCCAGGGCGGCGCGCAGGAGTGGACGCAAAGTTTCATCCTCGACGCCAAGTCCGGCTTCACTCAGGGCACCGTGGGGTTTGGCGTGGATGTACTGGGGCTGTACTCGCTCAAGCTTGATGGCGGGCGCGGCACTGGCGGTTCACAGTTATTGCCGCTGGACCACGACGGCCGCCCCGCCGACGATTTCGGGCGCCTGGGTGTGGCGTTCAAGGCGCGGATTTCGAAGACCGAACTGAAGGTCGGCGAATGGATGCCGACGCTGCCGATCCTGCGCGCCGACGACGGCCGTTCCCTGCCGCAAACCCTGCGCGGCGGGCAGATCACCTCGAAGGAAATCGACGGCCTGACCCTCTACGGCGGCCAGTTCCGCGCCAACAGCCCGCGCGACGACAGCAGCATGTCGGACATGTCGATGGTCGGCAAAACCGCGTTCACCTCGGACCGCTTCAACTTCCAAGGCGGCGAATACGCCTTCAACGACAAACGTACGCAGATCGGCGTGTGGAACGCCCAGCTCAAGGACATCTACAGCCAGCAGTTCGTCAACCTGATCCACAGCCAGCCCTTCGGTGACTGGACCCTGGGCGCCAACCTCGGGTTCTTCTACGGCAAGGACGACGGCAGCGCCCGCGCAGGCGAGCTGGACAACAAAACCTGGTCCGGCCTGTTCTCGGCCAAGTACGGCGGCAACACCTTCTACGTCGGCCTGCAAAAACTCACCGGCAACAGCGCCTGGATGCGCGTCAACGGCACCAGCGGCGGCACCCTGGCCAACGACAGTTACAACTCCAGCTACGACAACGCCCAGGAGAAATCCTGGCAAGTGCGGCACGACTATAACTTTGCCGCCCTCGGCGTACCGGGCCTGACCTTGATGAACCGCTATATCAGCGGCAGCAACGTGCATACCGGCACCATCACCGACGGCAAGGAGTGGGGCCGCGAAAGCGAATTGGGCTACACGCTGCAGAGCGGCGCCCTGAAAAACCTTACGTTGCGCTGGCGCAATTCCAGCATCCGCCGCGACTTCAGCAACAATGAGTTCGATGAAAACCGCTTGATCGTCAGCTACCCGATCAGTCTGCTGTAAAGCCGTATTACACCTTGGCGGGAACGATTTGCTGCGGGTGGTCACTGTTAAGCGCCAGGGCTGATACCTGGTGCTTAAACAAGGACCACACATGGATGTTTTCAACGGTAGTACCCGCCTTCTCCCACGCCTCCTCGATGGCGTCCCGCCCTTACCTGCAGTGCGCCCAGTAGCAACGTTCGACACTGGTCACTACGGGCTGGCCAAACCTGCCCATTTGCAGTTCCTCCCAGGCACATCGATCCAGACCTATCTGCACCCGTTCCTGAATGACGGCAATCTAAAAGCCAGCGGACAGTCGATATGGGAGCGCGGCTATTCCTTCAGCCTGAACAACAGCCTGCTCCTGGAAACCGGCAACGACGCGGACCAGGTCCACATCAGCCAGGCTTCTGACGATCAGTTGAACATTCGCCTCAATGGCCGGTTGTATCGTTTTGCCAGCCACGATAACGATGGCAAACCGCTGACCCTGTACCTGAAGACCCACGGCGGCAATGACCACGTACACATTGATGCCAACATCATGCAGCCCATCGTGATTGAAGCGGGGGACGGCAATGACCGAATCCAGGCCGGCGGTGGCGACACCCGCGTATTCGGCGGCAACGGTAACGACGTCGTGCGCCTTGGCAGCGGCCTTGGCTACGCCGAGGGCAATGACGGTGACGACCTGCTCATGGGCGGCAGCGGCGACAGCGTGCTCTATGGCAACAACGGCAATGACCGCCTCTATGCGGGCGCGGGATCGCGCCGAAAAGCCAGCTATCTGGATGGCGGCAACGGCAATGACCGGCTGTACGCCGGCTCCGGCCACACGGTGTTGCATGGCGGCACCGGGCACGATCGCTTGATCGGCCACGACCGAAGCACCTTCTACACCGGCGACGGTTATGACACCGTCATCGCCAATCGACCGGGCGACCGGATCTACGCCCAGCCCGGCGACTCGATCAACCACCTCAATGGCTCGCTATTGACCGCCGTGCCTGCCCACCCCGGCCCAATCAAGGGGTTTGCGATCAAGGGATCTGCCGCGTTCATCCAACGGGTCGAAGACGATTTGGCGCTGTTACGCCACTCTCCCCAAGGCCAGCAGATGCTCGCAGAGATGGACGCGGCTGCCGATCGCAACGGCGCCCCGGTAACGATTGTGGAAGATCGGCAGGAGAACGGCAGCGGGTACATCTACGGCAGCCAGGAACTCCAGGCCCTGCTGCAGGACGAACGTGCGCCGGTAGTCGGCGACGATCCCAAGTGGGGGTTCATGGTCGACGGAGTACCCGGGTCTCGGGCTGACCGCGCGCGCATTGAATACAACCGGTCCCAACTGAACCCCTCGGCGGGCACGACTCACCCGCCCATCATCGGGCTCTACCACGAAATGGCTCACGCCTATAACGCCGCCAACGGCACCGCCTTCACGGGTTCCACGCAGGAAGTATTCGAGGGGCAGGCGCACGAAGTACCTAACAGTGAACGCCAGGCCGTCGGCCTTGAGAGCAGCGCAGCCGCCTTTGATTTTGACAACGATCCTGCCACGCCAGCCATCACCACCAACCCCAAGCCCTTCACTGAAAACGCTTTGAACGAGGAAATGGGTAGGCCACTGCGAGCGCAATACGTAGGTTAAACCAGATCGCGTTTGTCAGCCTTTAACCCCACGTCGAGCATCTTGCGGTATCGTGCGCGCCTGCCGCTGCTGACCCATCCAGCAGCGGGTTTTATTCGAGCCTGCGCACCCATGAAATCTTTCGCCATCGCATCCGCCTTGCTTGCCCTGGCCTTGAGCCTCAGCGGCTGCATCAGCGCGCCCATCGCGCTGACGCCGCAGACTGAACAACGCCTGCAGGCCCAGGCGCCGATCCGTTTTCTGCTGACGTTCGATGACGGTCCCAGCGCCTCGGGGTACAACAACCCGACCCGCTCGGTGATGGCCGACCTGGCAAACAACCCGGTATCGCCGGGCATCAAGGCGGTGTTCTTTCTGCAGACCGAAGCCTCGCGCTCCGGCGGCAGTTCACGGGGCCGCAAGACCATGGAACGTGAGTTCGCGGCCGGGCATGTGCTGGCGTTCCACACGGCCACAGCCTTTCATACCAACCATCGCTGGTTGAGCGACGCCGAGCTTGAACGCACCCTCAGCCAGGGCGCTGCGGATATCGCCGCGATCACCGGCGTGTCGCCGACGCTGGTGCGCCCGCCCTTCTGGAACTACGACCGGCGCACCTTCGCCGCCTACCAGCGCCACGGCATGAAGGTGTTGTTGACCGACCTGAGCGCCAACGACGGCAAGATCTGGGGCTTCAACGCCAGCCCGCGCCGCCGCGAGAACCTGATCCGCCAGCTGTCGGTGGTGCGCGAACGCATCGCCTTGGGGGAATTGCCGACAGTCGACGGCGTGATACCGGTGGTGGTGACCTTCCACGACATCAACCGCTACACCGCACGGCATCTGCAAGAGTACCTGCAGATCCTGATGGACAGCGCCCGGATCGACGGCCTGAAGACCGCCGCCGAGCCGTTCTACACCGATCACGCGGCGCTGGAGCGGGCGGCATTGGCGCGTACCGTGAAGCAAGCGAGTGAAGAAGTGCATCTGCCGGGGGTGTGGAATTGGGTGTGGGACGCCGATTCCAAGTGATGTGCGTTATCGGGCGGTGCATTGTCTTTTTTCATGCATGCTGTAATGAAGTAGTTATCGTCATGCGGGAACCCCTCCAACTTTTTCACCACTGATCGGCGGTAAGTCACCGACGTTCACAAGAAAGAGTATTGACGATGCAAACCTCTTCCGTTGCGCCTAAAGCGCCCGAACCTAATGCCCTCCCCGGCGGATCGCCAGCTCCAGGCGCCACTGCACTCGTAAACAGCCCTCCCCCCCAGACCAGCAAGATTGTCAGTGACAAAAATGTCGATATCACACTGACAACCACGTCGTATCAGGGGGAAAGCGGGAAAAAAAATGTGACGATTCTAAAAATCGATACTGCCGATGGCGCGGACGACATTCACATCAGCAAAGGCGAACGCGGCCAACTCAATGCCGTGATAAATGGCAAAAGTTATTTACTGCCCGCTGCTAACAGCGATGCGACAGCGATAGCCATCAGGGCGAACAAGGGTGACGACACCGTTCGCATTGATCCTGATGTGATGGCTTACACCCTAATCCATGGAGGTGAAGGTAACGATCATATACAGACCGGGGGTGGTAAAAGCCAAGTTTACGGCGGCGCGGGTAATGACATCATCCAACTGGGCAGCGCAAGCAGTTACGCCGGCGGTGACGACGGCGATGACACCATGATGGGCGGCACAGGCAATCACACCATGTACGGCGGGAACGGCAACGACCGCATGTACGCGGGTTACGGTCCTGACAGCAAAACCAGCTACATGGACGGAGGAAACGATGACGACCTGATGCACGGCGGAAGCGGCCACAACATCATGCACGGCGGCAAAGGCGATGATCAGATAAACGCTTATGGCCGAAGCCATATCTACACGGGTAGAGGTCAAGACAGCGTCTATTCCAACTCAAGCGACGACGTTGTGTACGGTAAACGCAGCGATCACCTGGGATTACCATTCGGATTCAAGTTTATCGAGACCGTGCCATTGCCCGAAAATGCAGGGCGCAAGGCGATTGATATCGAAGGTTCCCCGGCATTCAAGCAACGGGTTGAGGATGACCTGGAGTTTTACCGAGGCTCTCCCAACAGCCAGCACATGTTGAATGAACTGGACGCCGCCGCAGAGCGCAGCGGAGCCAAAGTCACGATAATGCAAGATATCACTGATGCTCACATCGTCGTGCCGCCGGAGGGCGTTCCCCTGGAAGAATGGCAGGACCCCACGATCATCCGCGATGGGGTCCGTGGCGCGGGCACGACAGAATCGTTTGTGACCTATAACCCGGTCATCCCCAGAGAAGCCTCGGACGAGTCGCGTGTGTTTCTGCCGACCACCACGACCCTGTACCACGAACTGGGTCACGCTTATAACGCAGCCACAGGCAGCACATTTCTCGGCAATACGGAAATTATCCGCCCGGACGGCACACGCACCCAGGAGCCCAATGATGAACGCCAGGTCGTCGGCCTGGAAACTGCCAGTCCGCCCTTCGACTTTGACAACGACCCCGCAACCGCGCCAACCACGTCAAATCCTTACCCACTGACCGAAAACGCGTTACGAGAAGAAATGGGCCTGCCCCTGAGAAAAAGCTACGGCTCCCTGTGAGTCGACCTGACCGCTCAGCCCCGTGACGGTCAGCGACCGCTCCTCGACAACCTGTTGCCTCTCGCCAGGAGTGCAGTGCCGAGTCGCACTAAGCGCGCGACTCGACCCCCAACTCATCCCACACCGATTCGGCCAGATGAAACGTCGCATTCGCCGCCGGAATCCCGCAGTAGATCGCGCTTTGCATCAGCACTTCCTTGATCTCGGCACGGGTCACGCCATTGCTGGCGGCGGCGCGCAGGTGCAGTTTGAGTTCTTCGCCGCGGTTCATGCCGATCAGCATGGCGATGGTGATCAAACTGCGGGTGTGCCTGGGCAGGCCGGGGCGGGTCCAGATATCGCCCCAGGCGTGGCGGGTGATCATGTCCTGGAATTCGCTGTTGAACTCGGTCAAGGCATTCAGGCTGCGGTCGACATGCGCGTCGCCCAGCACTTCGCGGCGCACTTGCAGGCCGTCGGCGTAACGTTGTTTCTCGTCCACAAAAGACTCCTCAGCGGGCCAGCAGAAATTGAATGACCCGGTCGCTGAACGCGGCACCGGCTTGCACGTTGGACAGGTGGGCGGCGTAGAACTCGGCGTACTCGGCCCCCTGTACCTGGCGCTGGATAAAGTGGCTGCCGGCGGGCGGTGTGACAGCGTCTTCAGTGCCGGCGATCACCAGGGTCGGCACGTGGATCGCCGACAGTTGCTCGCTAAAGTCTGCATCGCGCACCGCTGCGCAATTGGCGGCGTAGCCCTGGGGCGAGGTGGCCGCGAGCATGTCGGTAATGCGCTTGGCCTGCTGCGGGTTGGCCGCCGCGAAATCGGCGGTGAACCAGCGCGCAATCGACGCGTCGCGCAGCGCCACCATCGCGGCCGCACCGTCGCGCAGGACCATCTCGATACGCGGGTTCCACACGTCTGATGTACCGATCTTGGCCGCAGTGTTGCACACCACCAGGCGCTGCAAACGATCCCCCGCGTGAATCCCCAGCCATTGGCCGATCAGCCCGCCCATGGACAGCCCGCAGAAATGCGCGCGCGGGATGTCCAGCGCGTCCAGCAGCGCAATCACGTCGCGGCCGAGTTGTTCGATGCTGTAGGGGCCTTCGGTCACCAGGGATTGGCCGTGGCCACGGGTATCGAAGCGCAGCACGCGAAAGTGCTCGGCAAAGGCCGGGACCTGGGTGTCCCACATATTCAGGTCGGTGCCCAGCGAATTGGACAGCACCAGCACCGGTGCATCGATGGGGCCATCCAGTTGGTAATGCAGTTCGCCCTCGGCGAGTTGTACAAAAGCCACAGCAATCTCCTCAGGCAGTCAGTGCAAAGTGTTCGGTTACAGCGCGGCTGACCCAGGTTTGGGCCTGGCCCAGGTAGTGCGCCGGGTCGAGCAGGCGGTCCAGGTCTGTCGCCGACAACTCGGCGGTAATGAGCGGCTCATCGGCGAGGACGGCGCGCAGATGGCGTTGTTCGGCCACCGCGCGTTTGCAGCATTGCTCCAGCAGGTCGTGCGCGGTGTCGCGGCCCAGGCGCTGCGCGAGCACGATGCTGACGGCTTCGGCCAGCACCAGGCCCTGGGTCAGGTCGAGGTTGCGCGCCATGCGCTCGGGGTCGACTTCCAGCCCTGCGCTCACCAGCAGCGCCTGTTGCAATGCGCCAGAGACCAAGCGGCAAATCTCCGGCAGGGTTTCCCATTCGGCATGCCACAGGCCCAGGCTGCGTTCGTGTTCCTGGGGCATGGCGCTGAACAGTGTCGCCACCAGGCCGGGCACGCGGGTCGCGGCGCTGATCAGCACGGCGGCGCCCACCGGGTTGCGTTTGTGCGGCATGGTCGACGAGCCGCCTTTGCCGGGCGCCGCCGGCTCGAATACTTCCGCCGCCTCGGTCTGCATCAGCAGGCTGATATCGCGGCCCAGCTTGCCAAGGCTGCCGGCGATCAGACCCAACACGCTGGCGAACTCCACCAGGCGATCACGCTGGGTATGCCAGGGTTGCTCGGGCAAGGTCAGTTGCAACTGCGCCGCCAACGCTTGGGCAACGGGCATTGCCTGTTCGCCAAGCGCAGCCAACGTGCCGGAGGCGCCGCCGAATTGCAGCACCAGCAAGCGCGGTTTCAGCTCGATCAAGCGCTGGCGGCTGCGGGTCACCGCGCCCAGCCAACCGGCGATTTTCATGCCCAGGGTGACCGGCGTGGCATGCTGCAACCACGTCCGCCCGGCCAACGGTACAGCCGCATACCGCTGGGCCTGGGCTGCCAGAATATCGCCGAGGCGAGCCAGGTCGGCTTCGATCAACGCCAGCGCGCGCCGCAGTTGCAGGACCAGGCCGGTGTCCATCACATCCTGGCTGGTCGCGCCCAAATGCACATAGCGTTCGGCACTCGGGTCTTCGCCAGCCACCCACTTGCCCAGCGCCTTCACCAGCGGAATCGCCGAATTGCCCGCCGAGGCAATCGCCACGCCGAGGGCATCGACGTCATACAGCGACGCCAGGCACGCCTGGGCAATCGGCGCGACGGCCGCCTGCGGGATCAACCCGACCTGGGCCTCGGCCCGTGCCAGTGCGGCTTCGAAATCCAGCATGCCCTGCAGGCGCCCCTGGTCGCAGAACACCTCGGCCATGCTCTCAGCGCTGAAGTAAGCGTCGAACAGTTGGTTGCTCGTGCGCAGCGTCATAACGCCTCCTTTATAAATCGTGATGCAGGTACGCCGCCTGTTTCGGCAGGCGCAGGCTGAACAGGAAAGCCACCGCCATCATGCCGGTGACGTACCAATAAAAGGTGTTCTCCATGCCCAAGGATTTCAAACCCAAGGCCACGTATTCCGCCGAGCCGCCGAAGATTGCGTTGGCCACCGCATAAGCCAGGCCCACACCCAGGGCGCGCACCTGGGGCGGGAACATTTCCGCTTTCACCAGGCCGCTGATGGAGGTGTAGAAACTGACAATGGCCAACGCCAGCGTGATCAGCACAAACGCCAGGAACGGACTGCTGACGGTTTTCAGGCTGAGCAGGATCGGCACCGTAAACAAGGTGCCCAGCGCGCCGAACCACAGCATCGAATTACGGCGACCGATCTTGTCGGCCAGCATGCCGAACAGCGGCTGCATGCACATATAAAGGAACAGCGCGCCGGTCATGATGTAGCTGGCGGTCTTGGCGTGCATCCCGGCGGTGTTCACCAGGTACTTCTGCATGTAGGTGGTGAACGTGTAGAAAATCAGCGAGCCACCGGCGGTATAGCCGAGCACGGTGATAAAGGCCGCTTTATGGTCACGGAACAGCGCGGCGATGCTGCCGGCGTCCTTGTCTTCGCGCATTTCCTTGCTGGTGGTTTCTTTCAGGCTGCGACGCAGCAGCAGGGAGATCACCGCCGCGATGGCGCCGATCACGAACGGAATCCGCCAGCCCCAGGCGCGCAGTTCGTCTTCGCTGAGGATCTGTTGCAGGACCACCACCACCGACACCGCCAGCAGTTGCCCGCCGATCAGGGTCACGTACTGGAAGGAGGCGAAGAACCCACGCTGGCCCTTGAGCGCCACTTCACTCATGTAGGTCGCGGTGGTGCCGTATTCGCCGCCCACCGACAAGCCCTGGAACAGCCGCGCCACCAGCAGTAACGCCGGGGCCCAGGCGCCGATGTCTTTGTAGGTGGGCAGGAAGGCGATGACCAGGGAACCGGCGCACATCATCAGCACCGAGATCATCATTGAGTTCTTGCGCCCGTGCTTGTCGGCTACCCGGCCGAACAGCCAGCCACCGATGGGGCGCATCAGGAAACCGGCGGCGAACACGCCCGCAGTGTTGAGCAGTTGGACCGTGGGGTCGTCCGAGGGGAAAAACGCCGGAGCGAAGTAAATGGCGCAGAAGGCATAGACGTAGAAGTCGAACCATTCGACGAGGTTGCCGGAGGATGCCCCGACAATCGCAAAAATCCGTTTGCTGCGCTCTTCTCCGGTGTAGTGACTGGTTGTTGTTGTCATTTTTTTCACTCAGTGGGAATGGTTATAGCCTAGACACACTTTGCAACAGCCATGTTCCGCTTGTAGACATTTACATAGGTGTTGCCTGAAATGGCCTCATCGGGGGCAAGCCCCCTCCCACACTTGAATGTATTCACACATCAAAGGTGGGAGGGGGCTTGCCCCCGATAGGTTCTCAAGCCAACTCAGTAATCAAAGAACACCGTTTCCTTATCTGTCCCCTGCAACACCACATTCCACTGATGCACACCGTCCGCATCCCGCTTGGCAATCAAGGTACTGCGCCGCTCTGTGGGCACGCGCGCGAGCAACGGGTCATCCGCATTCAGCGCCTCACCGTCAAAATAAATCCGCGTGAGCAAGTGTTTCACCAGGCCACGGGCAAATACCAGCACCACCAGGTGCGGCGCCTGGGTCGTGCCCGCCAGCCCCGGCACGCTGCCCGGCTTGACGGTGGTAAAGCGGAAGCGCCCTTCAGCATCCACCGGCACCCGGCCGAAGCCTTCGAAGTTCGGGTCCAGCGCTTTGTCCTGGTCGTCCTCCGGGTGGTCGTACTTGCCGGCGGCATTGGCCTGCCAGACTTCCAGCATGGCGTCGTTGACGACATCACCGTTGCCATCCACCACTTGCCCGCTGATCGCCACGCGTTCGCCAAGGGTCGCGGCGTTGGCCAGGGCTTCGCGGTTCAGCCAGGTCAGGCCGATGTGGTAATACGGCCCGACGGTGTGGGACGTGGTCGCGTAAAGGCTCATCTCATTTCTCCATCGGCGTGGCGTCGCGGCCGCGCAGGACGATGTCCCAGCGGTAGCCGAGGGCATAGGAAGGAATGGTTTTTTCCAGGTCGAACGTGGCGATCAGGCGTTGCTTGGCCGAGGTGTCCGGTACGCAGTTGTAGATCGGGTCGTACTCGAGCAGCGGGTCTCCGGGGAAATACATCTGCGTGACCAGGCGCGTCAGCACGCTCGGGCCGAACAGCGAAAAATGGATATGCGCCGGGCGCCACGCATTGTGGTGGTTGCCCCACGGGTAGGCGCCGGGCTTGATGGTCTGGAACTGGTACCAGCCCTCGGCGTCGGTGACGGTACGCCCGGTGCCGGTGAAGTTCGGGTCGAGCGGCGCGTCGTGCAGATCGCGCGCGTGGTTGTAGCGGCCGGCCGCGTTGGCCTGCCAGATCTCCACGAGGATGCCCGGCACCGGCAGACCGTTTTCATCGAGCACGCGCCCGTGAACGATGATGCGCTCGCCCTGCGGCTCGCCGTCGTGCTGCGCAGTCAGGTCGTTGTCCTTCTCGTTGATGCGCTCGGCGCCGATGGTCGGCCCGGTGATTTCCGACAGGGAATGGGGCAGGAACACCAACGGCTGAGACGGCGAACGCAGGTTCGTCGACTGGTAGGCCGGGTGCAGGTAATCAGGTTGAGTGCCCGCTTGCGGGCGCCGGTAACCGGGCTTGTCACTCATGGAGCGGTCCTCTCTTATTAGATGCGTTCAATCGCCAGCGCCAGGCCCTGACCCACTCCAACACACATGGTCGCCAGACCTTTGCGGCCGCCGGTTTTTTCAAGTTGATGCAGGGCCGTCAGCACCAGTCGCGCACCGCTCATGCCCAGAGGATGGCCGAGGGCGATGGCGCCGCCGTTCGGGTTGACCTGGGGCGCATCGTCGGCGATGCCCAATTCACGCAACACCGCCAGGCCCTGGCTGGCGAAGGCCTCGTTGAGTTCGATCACATCGAAATCGGTGACGGCCAGGCCCAGGCGTTCCACCAGCTTGCGAACCGCCGGCACCGGGCCGATGCCCATCACCCGTGGCGCGACACCGGCGCTGGCCATGCCCAGCACTCGGGCACGGGCGGTCAGGCCATGTTTTTTCACGGCCTCGGCAGACGCAAGAATCAGCGCCGCCGCCCCGTCGTTCACACCCGACGCATTGCCGGCGGTGACGGTCTTGTCCGGGCCGTTGACCGGTTTGAGCCGGGCCAGGGTTTCCAGGGTGGTGTCGGCCCGTGGATGCTCATCGTGTTCCACCACGGTTTCGCCTTTTTTATGGGCGACCCGCACCGGCACGATTTCTTCGGCGAAGAACCCGACGGCCTGGGCGGCGGCGGTGCGTTGCTGGCTGCGCAGGGCGAAGGCGTCCTGGTCGGCGCGGGACACATGGTAGTCGTCGGCGACGTTATCGGCGGTCTGCGGCATCGCATCCACGCCGTACTGGGCCTTCATCAGCGGGTTGATGAAGCGCCAGCCGATGGTGGTGTCTTCGAGCTTCATATTGCGCGAAAACGCCGTGTCAGCCTTGCCCATCACGAACGGCGCGCGGGACATCGACTCGACGCCGCCGGCAATCGCCAATTCCATTTCACCGCTGGCAATCGCACGAAAGGCGGTGCCGATCGCGTCCATGCCCGAAGCGCACAAACGGTTGAGGGTCACGCCGGGAATGCTCGAAGGCAGGCCCGCCAACAACAGCGCCATACGCGCGACGTTGCGGTTGTCTTCACCGGCCTGGTTGGCGCAGCCGAGGAACACTTCATCGACGGCGTGCCAATCCACGCTAGGGTTGCGTTCGATCAACGCCTTGATCGGCAGTGCCGCCAGGTCGTCGGCGCGCACCGTGGACAGGCCACCGCCGAAACGGCCGATGGGGGTACGAATTGCATCGCAGATAAATACGTCGCGCATCAGGCTTCTCCGGGTGCTTGGCCGTGGGCGGCCGCTGTGCGGGCTTCGAGATCACGTAGGGCGGTCAGCTCGACTGCCGTCGGTTCCGCGGTGGTGCTGACCTGATCGGCAAAGCGAATCGCCCAGCCGGTGGCCGCGACCACTTGCTCGCGGGTGACGCCAGGGTGCAGTGCGGTGACCACGAACTCATGGGTGCCCTCTTCCGGCTCCATGATGCACAGGTCGGTAATAATCCCGACAGGACCGGCGCCGGGCAGGCCCAGGCGCTTGCGTGAATCGCCGCCCTCGCCGTGGCCGACGGAGGTGATGAAGTCCAGCTTGTCGACAAACGAACGCGCCGACTGCTTGAGAATGATCAGCACGCTCTTGGCCGAGCCGGCAATCTCCGGCGCGCCACCGGCACCCGGCAGGCGCACTTTGGGCTGGTGATAATCGCCGACCACGGTGGTGTTGATATTGCCGAAACGGTCGACCTGGGCCGCGCCGAGAAAACCGACGTCGATGCGCCCGCCCTGCAGCCAGTAGCGAAAGATCTCACCGGTGGGGACGACAGTGTCGGCAGTTTCCGCCAACTCGCCGTCACCAATGGACAGCGGCAATACGCTGGGCTTGGCGCCAATCGGGCCGGACTCGTAGATCAGCACCACATCCGGCGAGGACGTCAGGCGCGCCAGGTTGGCCGCCTTGGACGGCAGGCCGATGCCGACAAAACACACCGAATCATTCTTCAGGCGGCGTGCAGCGGCGACGGTCATCATTTCATTGGTCGAGTAAGCCATTACTTGGCCTCCTGCGCGGCGGCCAGCTTGGCCTGGAATTCACTGAAATCGGCAGTGCCGTGGATGTATTCGTCGATCCAGGCGGTAAACGTCCCACGGTCGCGAGCGATCGGGTCCCAGGCCTGGTAGAAACGGTTATCGCGTTGGTTATAGCCATAGGCATAGGACGGATGCGCGCCACCAGGCACATGGCACACAGCCGTCAGCGCCCAGGTCGGCAGCACGCAGCTGTTCATTGGCGCGTTGAGGTCGTCGACGATTTCTTCGACGGTGACGATGCAACGCTTGGCGGCCAGCGCCGCTTCCTTCTGTACGCCAAGAATGCCCCAGAGCAGCACATTGCCCTTGCGGTCGGCCTTTTGCGCGTGGATCACGCTGACGTCCGGACGTACCGACGGCACCGCCGCCAGCACTTCGCCGGTGAATGGGCAGGTGACGGTCTTGATCAGCGGGTTGACCTTGGGCAGATCGGAACCAGCGTAGGCACGCAACACCGCGAACGGCAAGCCGGAAGCACCGGCGACGTAGGCATTGGCCAGGTCGGCGTGGCTGTGTTCCTCAATCTCCAGGGGTTGCGGCCAGTGTTTCTCGACCGCATCACGCAGGCGATGCAGGGAACCCACGCCAGGGTTGCCGCCCCAGGAAAAAATCAACTTGCGGGCGCAGCCGGCGCCGATCAACTGGTCGTAGATCAGGTCAGGCGTCATACGTACCAGCGTCAGGTCTTTCTTGCCCTGACGAATGATTTCATGACCCGCCGCCGTAGGGATCAGGTGGGTAAAGCCTTCCAGTGCGACAGTATCGCCGTCGTTCACAAATCGCTTCACCGCGTCACGCAGCGCAAGAATTTCAGCCATGGGTTCGGGCTCCCGGTGTGGATCGAAAAAGGCGCGAAGGTGGCGCCGAAGTGCTTGAAGATTAAGCCGGGGCAAAAAGCCAAACAATCCGATAATCGACACAGTGTTCGATTATCGAACCGATTGTTGTCTAGCTAATCTTTCTTGCACCCACAGGAAATGCGCGTGTCTTCAGGTGGCGTCGGCATGGCTGACCATGCCTTTGATCACCACGGCGGCCGTGGCCAATGCGGCGGGGATCACCAGCGCGGTGAGCACCTGCTCGAAGTTCCAGCCCAGGCCCAGCAAGGTGGCGCCCATCCATGCGCCGAGGATCGCGCCGAAGCGGCCGATACCGAGCATCCATGACACGCCGGTGGCGCGGCCCTGGGTCGGGTAGAAGCGTGCGGCCAGGGACGGCATCGCCGATTGCGCACCGTTGACGCACATCCCGGCGATCAGCACCAAGGTCGCCAACACGGTGATATTGCCCAGGCTCTGCCCCACTGCGTAGGCAAATACCCCGGCCAGCAGGTAGAACGTGCCGATGACCTTGTGCGGGTTGAACCGGTCCATCGCCCAGCCCACCCCGACCGCACTCAACACGCCACCAAACTGGAATAGCGCACCGATGAACGCGGCCTGTTCCATGCTCGCGCCACTGTCGCGCATCAGCGTGGGCAGCCAACTGGTCAGCAGGTACACAATCACCAGGCCCATGAAGTAGGTGAGCCAGAGCAACAAGGTGCCGGCGCTGTAGGTGCCGGAGAAGATCACCGCGAATACGTTGCGCGCCTTCACGGTTTTTTGCTCGGGCACGCTGAAACCGCTGGCTTGGGCGACGATGCCGGGCTCGATGGGTGACAAGGCTTTGCGCACCTTGTCGGTGCCGCGGTTGCGCACCACCAGGTAGCGCGCAGATTCCGGCAGCCATCCCCACAACACCACCGCGAGGATCAACGGCAAAATACCGCCGATGAGCAGCAAGCTGTGCCAGCCGAATGCCGGGATCAATTTGGCCGAGATAAACCCGCCACCGGCCATGCCCAGGTTGAAACCGCAGAACATGCTGGTCACCAGCAGCGATTTATGGCGTTCGGGGGTGTATTCGGACAGCAGCGTGGTGGCATTCGGCATACCGGCGCCCAACCCCAGCCCGGTGAGGAAGCGCAACACCAGCAACTGATCGACGTTGCTGCTGTAGGCCGAGGCCAGGCTGAAGGCGCCAAACACCAGCACCGCACTCACCAATACCACTTTGCGCCCGAAACGGTCCGCCAGCGGGCCGGAACCCAGGGCGCCGAATACCATGCCGATCAGCGCGGCGCTCATCACCGGGCCGAGGCTGGCGCGGTCAATGCCCCAGTCCTGGGACAGCGCGGGCGCGATGAAGCCCATGGCGGCGGTGTCGAGGCCATCGAGAAAGACAATCAGGAAACACAGGATCACCACACGCCACTGATAGCGTGACAGTGGCTGGGCGTTGATGAAGGACTGCACGTCCAGGGTGGTAGCGACAGAAGGTTGATTCATTATTGTTATTCCACACCGATGGCGGGCCAACGACCTGGGGTCGTCATTATTATTGGGCGGCGCTCAGAGCGCTGCCGCACAGTAATAACCCAGGGGAAACAACGTCAATTGATCGAACCGGGATCTGTGCGGTCACCGAACAGCTTAGGCAAACAGTTGCGCACTCAACTCACGGCTGGCGCTGAGCATGCTCGGCAGGAAGCGCTGCTCCAGTTCGCTACGGCTGACACGACCGGCATGGGTACTCACGTTGAGCGCCGCCAGCACCTGGCCGGACGCGTCATACACCGGCACCGCAATGGAGCGCAGGCCTTGTTCCAACTCCTGATCGACGATGCACCAGCCCTGCTGGCGCACGTGTTGCAGACACTCGAACAAGGCTTCGGGCGTGGTAAGGGTGCGGCTGGTCTTGGTTTGCAGGTCGGCGTGGTCGAGGTAGTCCTGCAGCGACGCATCGTCCAGCGCCGCCAGCAGGATGCGGCCCATGGAAGTGCAGTACGCCGGCAAGCGCCCGCCTACCGAGAGGTCCACGGAAATCAGGCGCTGTGTGGTGGCCGACCGGGCGATATAGAGGATGTCGTCACCTTCCAGGGTGGCCATGTTGCAGGCTTCGTGAAGCTGCTCGCTCATGCGGTCCAGGTACGGTTGAGCGGAGACCGCCAGCGGCGTCGAGGACAGATAGGCATGCCCGAGGGTCAGCACCTTGGGCAACAGCGAATAGGTGCGCCCGTCAGTGGTGGCGTAGCCGAGCTTGATCAAGGTGTGCAGGCAACGGCGCACGGCGGCGCGGGGGATTTCGGTACGGTGGCTGATTTGGGCGATGGTCAAGTGACGCTTGCGTTCCTGGAACGCCTGCACCACGGCCAAGCCACGGGCCAGGGAGGTCATGAAGTCCGGATCACCGGTGAATGCCTGGATGCGTTTGGCCGGTGAAGCCACGATCGGCGGCGCCGCTGACGCGAAGGAGTTGCGCAATTGATCGTTCATTTCAAGGTCCTCTTTATTATTTTCAACCGCTGGCGCTTATCGGCAACCGCGAAGGTTGCTCGCTATTGAAAGCCGCCCCGACCGGGAGACACAAGGTTGAGCCAGCAACGTTGGGCGATTATCGGACGATCATGCGATTATCGCAATTTTGCCGGCGCGATCATAAAAACCGGATCGCATGACAGCATTGGGCTTACGCCGGCATTTATGCCGGCCACTTCCCAACCAAGACTGACGCGTGCATGTAACAAAAGCCTCACACAACGTTGACGCTTTTTAACTTTATGATGATAGTGTTATTAAAATGCGCCGCTATAATGCAACCTGTGCAGAGGTCAGCCCGATATCCATATCGGGATGGGAGCTCGCCCGGCATCGTATGTTGATTATGCTGCCGTTTATAAATACCGGTTCAAGGAAGTCACCGCTGGCAATTCGTCTAAAGTTGAAGGGTTCACCTGCTCAACTTAAAACATGCCGAGGGCAATATTCGGGTGTAGCACTGCACGTTAATTAAACTCAACTCAAATTAGGTAACACTGTGACGAAAGATGAACTGCGCGCGGAACTTGAGCGCCAGGAGCAACGTTACAAGGACGTATACGGCGGGGAAGTCACCACCTACGCCGCTCAGCCTGAACCAGAGCGCAAGCCATGGCGCAAACGAGCGAGTCTGCTCGATCAGGCCTTTGCCCAGGAGATCCAAAAGATTGAACAGGAACTCAAAACCGAAGAGCCATAAGCATCGAGGTTTGAGTCCAACGGGTTCTGCTGTCTCCGCCGGCTCACCGCCGGCGGAGGGCACCTCGCTCGTGGGTCAATTATTCAGCGTCCTGCTGCGACCAACGAAATTTCGTACAAATGTTTCAGAGATGACGTTTAGGTGACAAAACCCCACCTCTACGACGCCGCGCTTTGTAAATCAAAGACTTGCCGAGCCCCCGAAAACCCTGGGATGCGCGCTGCTGCCCGGCTTTTTTTCAATGAAGATTGTTACCGATGAGCAGCTAGTGCATCGATTACCGAGGTTTTCTGGCATAATCGCGCCCCCTTACGACCGGGTCAGAAAACCTTCATGATCGATTTATTCAGCGGACTGGATGCTTGGGTTCTCGTGAGCCTGCTGCTCGCCCTGGCCTTTGTCCTCGCCTTCGAGTTCATCAATGGCTTTCATGACACCGCTAACGCGGTGGCCACAGTCATCTATACCAAAGCCATGCCGCCGCATCTGGCCGTGTTCTTCTCCGGGTTGTTCAACTTCCTCGGCGTATTGCTCGGCGGTGTCGGTGTCGCCTACGCCATCGTGCATTTGCTGCCGGTGGAATTGCTGATCAATGTGAACACCGGCCATGGTCTGGCGATGGTCTTCTCATTATTGGCCGCGGCGATCACCTGGAACCTGGGCACCTGGTACTTCGGTATTCCCGCCTCCAGCTCGCACACCCTGATCGGTTCGATCCTGGGCGTCGGCCTGGCCAATGCGCTGATCAACGACATTCCCCTGGCTGACGGGGTGAACTGGCAGAAGGCGATCGATATCGGTGCGTCCCTGGTGTTCTCGCCCATGGCCGGCTTTCTGGTCGCAGCCCTGTTGCTGATCAGCCTGAAGTGGTGGCGTCCGCTGTCCAAGATGCATAAAACTCCGGACGAGCGCCGCAAGGTCGACGAGAAGAAGCGCCCGCCGTTCTGGAACCGCTTGGTTCTGGTGATTTCCGCCATGGCCGTGAGTTTCGTCCACGGCTCCAACGATGGGCAAAAAGGTATCGGCCTGATCATGCTGGTGCTGATCGGTATCGTGCCGGCGCAGTTCGTTCTCGACCTGGGCAGCACCACTTACCAGATCGAGCGTACCCGCGACGCCACCCTGCACCTGAACCAGTTCTACCAGCGCAATCAAGTAACCCTGGGCGAATTCCTGGCTCTGGGCAAAAGCGTGAAGGACGACCTGCCGGGCAAGTTCCGCTGCAACCCACAGCAGACTGAACCGACCATCAACGCGCTGCTCGACACCTTGAAAGGTGTTTCCGACTACCATTCGTTGACGTCCGACCAGCGCATTGAGGTACGCCGCTACCTGCTGTGCCTGGACGACACCGCGAAGAAAGTCGGCAAGCTGCCAGGCCTGGACGCCCGTGAGAAATCCGACCTCGACAAGCTGCGCAAAGACCTGACCGCCACCACCGAATACGCACCGTTCTGGGTGATTATCGCGGTCGCACTCGCCCTGGGCCTGGGCACCATGGTCGGCTGGAAGCGCGTGGTACTGACCATCGGCGAGAAGATCGGCAAGCAGGGCATGACTTATGCCCAAGGCATGTCAGCGCAAATCACCACCGCCAGCATGATCGCTCTGGCCAACATCTTCAGCCTGCCGGTATCGACCACCCACGTGCTGTCGTCCGGTGTTGCCGGCACCATGGTTGCCAACAAGAGCGGCCTGCAAGGCGGCACGGTGAAGACCATCCTGATGGCCTGGGTATTGACCCTGCCGGCGACCGTAGGCCTGTCGGCCGGGTTGTTCTGGATGGCGTCCAAGGCGCTGGGCAGCTGATAGCCCGCTGGCCATGACAAAGGTGCGATCCGCGAGGGTCGCACCTTTTTTTATGCGGTCGATCTCAAGCCGAACGCCGTTCAGAAGTGAGAGCGGTGTTGATTAAATCGCGGGCAAAAAAAAGGGCGACCGAAGTCGCCCAAAATGCCTTGCGTGCTCATGTAACCTGGAAAAACCTATGGTTTTTTACGCTTGTTCGCGTCTCTCCAGATAAAAAATCCAAACCCTACGAAGAACAGCACCATGAGGCCAACTGTCAGCACTCCGGCAAATACCACATTATCGAAAAACATGACTGGCCTCCTGCTGTTGCCTTGTTGCGATAGGGCTAAGTTAAAGGAGAAGGCGGGATGGGAAATTGACGAGGATCAATGTCGCCCACGACGGGGCGTAAAGAAGGGAAATAACTGACCTGCATCAATAGATGCAGGCTGTTTCAACGCTTTTTCGGTTTGTTTTTCGGTTTTTTCTTAACTTTTCCGAGCGGCATCGCCTGTTCAAACGCCTGGCGAACCTCATTCAGACGTTTATCGTTGAGGTCATGCACCCGTTTAGCGCGTTCGGCGTTCAGGTCGATCAGTTTGTCGTCATCACTCATGGCTTGGCTTACGTCGTGGCGGGGATCGCTTAATAATGCGGCCTCACTTGCCCGACAGCAAATCAGCGGGCGACAAAATGCAGGTCATCGCCCAAAATCGGCACTTCCCCCTTACCCAAGAGGCGCACACAGGTGGCACTGCACAAGGACCTTCCGCCGTTGCTGGCCCTGCGCGCCTTCGAGGCCGTGGCGCGGCACTTGAGCTTTATCAAGGCGGCCCATGAGTTGTCAGTGACCCAGAGTGCGCTCAGCCATCAGGTACACAAGCTCGAACAGTACCTGGGCAAACCACTATTTGTCCGACGCACCCGCGCGATTGATCTGACCGCAGACGGCCAACACTACTACGAGCAAATCCGCCCTGCCCTCGACCTGATCGCCGCTGCCACCCGCAGCCAACGGGTGGTGTCCAGCGTCACGGTGTTGCGCATCGGCTTGCTCGCGTCCTTTGCCACCTTATGGCTGGCGCCGCGCCTGGCGGGTTTTCTGCAACGCTACCCGCAGATCCAGGTGGAGTTGGTGCCTGCGATTCAACTGGCAAACGTCGCGGCGGCCGAGGTCGACCTGGCCATCCGCTATGGCAAGGGCGACTGGCCTGACGTGCAGGCCACGCGGCTGATGCCGGAAGTGCTCTCCCCCGTGTGCAGCCCGGCGTTCAAGGCCAGCCGGCAGCACAACGGCGCACTGCTGATGGCCACCTCGCACCGCCCGTTCGAATGGACGGATTGGTCCGGCCATTATCAAGTCGACCTCAGCCCGCATCCGCGCGTGGTGCTGCATGACTACAACATCGTGGTCGAAGCCGCCGTGGCCGGCCAAGGTATCGCCATGGGCCGTCACCGCTTGATCGAGCGTCGGCTCCAGGACGGCAGCCTGGTAGAAGCCTTCGACTGGCCGCCGTATCGCAGCGAAATCGGCTACTGGCTGATCGCGCCCCAAGGCCCCGCCAGCGCGGCGGCCGAATGTTTCAGCGCGTGGTTGAAGGCTGCCTGCGCCGACGCGTGAGTTATTTCGATACGTCGGATGATATCTATGCGTTTGCCGTCCATCACCTTGATCAACATGCTGAAACCTCTCAACCCAGAGGATTCAACATGCGCGATTCCATCCGCCAACGCGTGCAGGCCCTCGGCCTCACGCTGCCGACGCCCAGCCAGCCGATTGCCAATTACATCAACCATGTGATCAGCCGGAATCAGTTGTTTATCTCCGGGAAAATCCCATTGCTGGACGGCAAACCGGCCTATGTCGGCCGCCTGGGCGAATCCCTCGGCGACAAAGGCCGGCATGTACGCACCGCTGTCGGCGTGTCCAGCCTGCCGGGGGGCGTGGCGGTGGAAGTCGACGCCATGTTCGAGCTGCAGCCATGAGCCCGCTCGACGTCCAGCGCCTGCGCGAGGCCACGCCGGGTTGCCGGTCCGGTCTCGTACACTTCAACACGGCCGGTGCTGCATTGCCGAGCCAGGCGACCCTCGACACCATCATCGAGCAACTGCAACGCGAAGCGTGCGACGGCCCGATGGAGGCCTGCGAGCATGGCGCCATCCTGGTGGAAAAAGCCCGCCGCGCCGCCGGCCAGTTGCTCAATGCACCCACCGCGTCGATTGCCTTTGCCGGCAGCGGCTCGACCGCCTGGAGCCTGGCGTTCCAGGCGCTGGGCCGGTGGCAGCCGGGCGACAGGATTCTGGTGGGGCGCCACGAATGGGGCGGCAACCTGGCGAGTATGGAACTGGCGGTGCAGGCCGGTGCGCGAATCGAGGTAATCCCCTGCGATGAAACCGGTGCAGTCTGCCCGGTAGCCCTGGAAGCGATGATCGACGCAAGCGTGAAACTGATCGACCTGACCTGGCTCCCCGCCAATGGCGGCCTGATCAACCCCGCCCAGGCGATTGGTGAAGTGGCCAGGCGGCATGGCATCCCCTACTTCATCGATGCCGGCCAGGCGGTCGGCCAGGTGCCGGTGGATGTGCAGGCGCTGCACTGCGACGTGCTCAAGTCGGCGGGCCGCAAGCACCTGCGCGGGCCGCGGGGCACGGCGCTGCTGTACGTGCGGCCGGACTTTCTGGCGCGGTTGAACCCTGCGCAGCGCGATGTGTTTTCAGCGCCGTGGAGCGCCCAGGGGTTCGGCCTGCGCAACGATGCCCGACGCTTTGAAACCAGCGAAACGTCCTACGCCTTATTCGCAGGTTTGGGCAATGCGTTGCAGGAACTCAATCAACTGGGGATTGAGCGGGTGTGGGACCGGGTCCGGCAGACCAGCGAGCGAATCCGCGAAACGTTGCGTCAGACCCCGGGAATCTCCCTGCATGACTTGGGCAACAGCCAATCAGGCTTGATCGCCTTCAACCTCGCCGGCTGGGACGCCTTCGAGCTCAAGCGTCGCCTGGAGCTCAAGCGCATCAATATCGGCGCCAACGATGTGGCATATACCCCACTGGATATGCAGGCACGAGGCCTGGCCAGCATTGCGCGAATCTCCGTCAGCCCGCTCAACACCGATCAGGACATTGAACGGCTGATGGCGGCCTTGCGCGAACTGCGCGATTAAACCTCGACGTCCACCCACAACCCTTGGCGCGGCGCGTCTTCGATCAGCGGCGCCACGGGCACGGTGTTATCGGCGTTGAGCTCGTCGCCCGGGATCGCCAAGTGCGCCTCCGGGTCGTCATCGGCTTCACGCCGGCGTTTCTGCTGCTCCTGCTGGCGACGTTGCTCCTCGCGCAGCAAAAACGTCGACTGCTCGGCATCGCCATTTTTCAGGTCGATCGTGCTCTCGTTGGAACTCGCTTGTACGGGCACCACGGGCGGAATATCGGGTTTTTGACGCACCGGGTCGAGTTGCGACGTGACCGGCACAACGCTGACGGGCAGCATAGGTGGCAGCATAATAGTTGTTCTCCTGTCAGCAGGCTGTCGGCGGGCGGCGGGCGGACTTGAGCGCAGGCTTGCCAACCTGTGACCCAGTCGACACTCACAAGTGCCCGCCATCTGTCGACTCAACATTCGATGCACGGCGCAAACCGCGTAGTTTTTGTCAGAGTCCTTTGGATGAGGGCCTTGTTCCGTTAAGATAGTCGGCTTTTTCACGGCGGGAGTCAGGCAGCATGGCGCAGCAGTATCAACCGGGGCAACGCTGGATTAGTGACAGCGAAGCAGAGCTGGGTTTAGGCACCGTTCTGGCACAGGACGGCCGCTTGCTGACCGTGCTCTATCCGGCCACTGGCGACACGCGCCAGTATGCGCTACGGAATGCGCCCCTCACCCGCGTGAGGTTCTCGCCGGGCGACAGCATCACCCATTTCGAAGGCTGGAAAATGACCGTGCAAGAAGTCGACGACGTCGACGGCCTGCTGGTCTACCACGGCCTCAATGGGCAGAACGAGCAGGTCACCCTGCCGGAAACCCAACTGTCGAACTTCATCCAGTTCCGCCTGGCCAGCGACCGTCTGTTCGCCGGGCAGATCGACCCGCTGGCCTGGTTCTCGCTGCGCTATCACACCCTGGAACACACCAGCCGCCAGTTGCAATCTTCGCTGTGGGGCCTGGGCGGCGTGCGGGCGCAACCGATTGCCCACCAGTTGCACATCGCCCGTGAAGTCGCCGACCGTATCGCGCCACGGGTATTGCTGGCCGACGAAGTGGGCCTGGGCAAGACCATCGAAGCCGGCCTGGTGATCCATCGCCAGCTGCTGTCCGGGCGCGCCAACCGCGTGCTGATCCTGGTTCCGGAAAACCTGCAACACCAATGGCTGGTGGAAATGCGCCGGCGCTTCAACCTGCAAGTGGCGCTGTTCGACGAAGAACGCTTCATCGAAAGCGATGCCGCCAACCCGTTCGAAGACACCCAGCTGGCCCTGGTGGCCCTGGAGTGGCTGGTGGACGACGAGAAGGCCCAGGACGCACTGTTCGCCGCCGGCTGGGACCTGATGGTGGTCGACGAAGCCCACCACCTGGTCTGGCATGAAGACAACGCCAGCGCCGAGTACTCGCTGGTCGAACAGCTGGCCGAGGTCATCCCTGGCGTGCTGCTGCTCACCGCTACCCCGGAACAACTGGGCCAGGACAGCCACTTCGCACGCCTGCGCCTGCTGGACCCGAACCGTTTCCACGATCTGCAAGCGTTCCGCGCCGAAAGCGAGAACTATCGCCCGGTGGCCGAAGCGGTGCAGGAACTGCTGGACAAGGGCCGTCTCTCCCCGGCCGCGCACACCACCATCCAGGGTTTCCTCGGCAACGAAGGTGAAGCGCTGCTCACCGCCGTCAACGATGGCGACACCGAAGCCAGCGCGCGCCTGGTGCGCGAGCTGCTCGACCGCCACGGCACCGGCCGCGTACTGTTCCGCAACACCCGCGCCGCGGTGCAGGGCTTCCCGGAGCGCAAGCTGCACGCCTACCCGCTGCCGAACCCGGACGAATACCTCGAATTGCCGCTGGGCGAACATGCCGAGCTGTACCCGGAAGTCAGCTTCCAGTCGCAGCCGGACATTGAGGAAGACAATCGCTGGTGGCGCTTCGACCCACGGGTTGAATGGCTGATCGACCAGCTGAAAATGCTCAAGCGCACCAAGGTCCTGGTGATCTGCGCCCACGCCGAAACCGCGATGGACCTCGAAGACGCCCTGCGCGTGCGCTCCGGCATCCCGGCCACGGTGTTCCACGAAGGCATGAACATCCTCGAACGTGACCGCGCCGCCGCCTACTTCGCCGATGAAGAATTCGGCGCCCAGGTGCTGATCTGTTCGGAAATCGGCAGCGAAGGCCGCAACTTCCAGTTCTCCCACCACCTGGTGCTGTTCGACCTGCCGTCCCACCCCGACCTGCTGGAACAGCGGATCGGCCGTCTGGACCGGATCGGCCAGAAACATGTGATCGAACTGCACGTGCCGTACCTGGAAACCAGCCCGCAAGAGCGCCTGTTCCAGTGGTACCACGAAGCGCTGAATGCGTTCCTCAACACCTGCCCGACCGGCAACGCCTTGCAGCATCAGTTCGGCCCACGCCTGCTGCCGCTGCTGGAAAACGCCGACGACGGCGAGTGGCAAGCCCTGATCGACGAAGCCCGTGCCGAGCGCGAGCGCCTGGAACAGGAACTGCACACCGGCCGCGACCGTTTGCTGGAACTCAACTCCGGCGGCGCGGGCGAAGGCGATGCGCTGGTGGAAGACATCCTCGAGCAAGACGACCAGTTCGCCCTGCCGATCTATATGGAAACCCTGTTCGATGCGTTTGGTATCGACAGCGAAGACCATTCGGAAAACGCGCTGATCCTCAAGCCCAGCGAAAAAATGCTCGACGCCAGCTTCCCCCTGGGCGACGACGAAGGGGTGACCATCACCTACGACCGTAACCAGGCGCTGTCGCGTGAAGACATGCAGTTCATCACCTGGGAACACCCGATGGTGCAGGGCGGCATGGACCTGGTGCTGTCCGGTTCCATGGGCAACACCGCCGTCGCGCTGATCAAGAACAAGGCGCTCAAGCCCGGCACCGTGTTGCTGGAGCTGCTCTACGTCAGCGAAGTGGTTGCCCCGCGCTCGCTGCAACTGGGCCGCTACCTGCCGCCGGCCGCCCTGCGCTGCCTGCTGGACGCCAACGGCAACGACCTGTCCGGCCGCGTGTCGTTCGAAACCTTGAACGACCAGCTGGAAAGCGTGCCACGGGCCAGCGCCAACAAGTTCGTCCAGGCCCAGCGCGACCAGCTGACGCCACGCATCAACGCCGGCGAAGAGAAGATCACCCCGCGCCACGCCGAGCGCGTGGCCGAGGCCAAGCGTCGCCTGGCAGCCGACACCGACGAAGAACTGGCGCGCCTGACCGCGTTGCAAGCGGTCAACCCGACCGTGCGCGACAGCGAACTGGTTGCCCTGCGCCAACAGCGCGAGCAAGGCCTGGCCATGCTCGACAAGGCCGCGCTGCGCCTGGAAGCGATCCGGGTGTTGGTGGCGGGTTGATTGCTGCGTTGCTCAGCTAAAAAGAAGGCCCGCGCAATGCGGGCCTTTTTTATTCACTGAAGAAGGTCTTCGCCAGTCATGGCCTCATCGGGAGCAAGCCCCCTCCCACACTTGGAATGCAGTTGCAGTGTGGGAGGGAGCTTGCTCCCGATGGCGTCAACGCGATCTCAAGCCGTCGCAGCAGCAGCCGGCACCGCCACCTCCACCGCCACCAGCCCGTCTTTCATCCGCTTGGCATCCCGCACAAAACTGCGCGACGCCTGAAACAGAAACAGCATGGTCAAGAACAGCGCCACCGGAATCAGGTACATGGCGTCATGCAACCCCACCGCTTTATAAGCCTCGGTCATCTGCTCCGCCCCGGCGGCATACATCGCCGAATGGGCAAAGTGATCGGACAAGCCCCCCACCACCACCGGCCCCATGCCGCCACCCAGCAAGTACAGGCCGGCAAAGAACAGCGCCATCGCCGTGGCCCGCAGGCGCGGCTCGACCACGTCCTGGATCGCCGTGTACACACAGGTGTAGAAGTTGTAGGCAAACAACCAGCCCACACTGAACAGCGCGACAAACACACCGATCTCGATACGCCCGGCGTGCAAGGCCCAGGCGGTGGTGACGGTGGAAATGATCAGGCTGAACGCGGCAAACAACAGGCGGCCATTGGCAACCCGTTGATGGATCTTGTCGGCAACCCAGCCGCCCAACGTCAGGCCGACCAGCCCGGTCAACCCGACGATCACCCCGGTGGCAACCGCCGCGTCCTGCAACGGCATCAGGAAATAGCGCTGCAGCATCGGCACCAGGAACGAGTTACACGCATAGGTTGCGAAGTTGAAGCACAGCCCGGCCAGCACCAACCAGAGAAAGGTCGGCACCGCCAGCACGCGGCGGATCGGGCGGTCGACGCGTTCCTGGGAGACTTGCACGGTTTCTGCCGCGCCGCGCTTGGGTTCTTTGATAAAGAACATGAAGACCGCGAGGATCAGCCCCGGCACGGCCGCGATAAAGAACGGCGCGCGCCAGCTGTCGAACGCCTTGACCATCGCGCCAATGGTAAAGAACGCCAGTAACAGGCCCAATGGCAGGCCCAGCATGAAAATGCCCATGGCCCGCGCACGGCGGTGGGCCGGGAACAGGTCGCCAATCAGCGAGTTGGCCGCCGGGGCGTAGCTGGCTTCGCCGATGCCGATGCCCATACGCACCAACAGGAACGTCCAGAAACTGCCGACCATGCCGTTGATCGCCGTCAACCCGCTCCACGCGAACAGGCCCCACCCCATGAGTTTGCTGCGCGAACCGGTATCGGCCAGGCGCCCGAGCGGCAGGCCGGCAATGGCGTAGACGATGGTGAAGGCGGTGCCGATGATGCCCAGCTGAAAGTCGCTCAGGTGCCATTCCATGCGGATCGGCTCGATGATGATCGCCGGAATGGTGCGGTCGAAAAAGTTGAACAGGTTGGCGAGGAACAGCAGGAACAGAATGCGCCAGGCATTCGCCGCTTGGGTCGAGTTCTGCATGGGTCCGTCTCTTTTATTGTTATGAGAGCTGCGATGCCCGATGCATCCTGCTCAGGTATCTGCAACATAGTCAGGCCGGCGACGCTTGTCTGTAATGATTCGTAACGCTGATAGGGCATGATTTCACCCGAAACTACGGGACTTTCCCTACGAAAAATATAAGTGTGCTCTCCTCTTCCCAACGGCCATGGCGCGATTAGAATGGCGAGCCTTCCTGTCACAACCCCTCTTACTTTCCTTATCGAAGACGCCCATGTCCGAAGCCAGTCCGTGTCTGAATTGCGGTGCCTGCTGTTCACACTTCCGTGTGTCTTTCTTCTGGGGTGAGTGCGCCTCGGCGGGGGGCACGGTGCCCGATGACCTGGTGGTGCAGATCAACCCCACACGCGTGGCGATGATCGGGACCGACCAGAAACCCGCGCGCTGCTGCAGCCTTGAGGGCGAAGTGGGCAAAGGCACTCATTGCACGATCTATGAGCAGCGCTCCAGCGTGTGCCGCGAGTTCGACGCCTCCTGGAGCCACGGTGTGCAAAACACCGATTGCGATGCCGCGCGCGCAGCATTTGGTCTGACGCCGCTGGAGCCACCGCCTTTCGAGCTGGACCTGCCGATCAGCGCTTAGCATCAATCGCTATAGGCAAGATGCCAAAATCATAGCGAGCAACCTACCATTCGTCCTGGCGAAACCCGCGAGGCTTCTATACTCGACCTCATAGGTCACCGCCGGAAGCAGTGACGTAATGACGGGGCATGCAATGGAATTGCTGGGTCTGCATTTTTTTTCTGACCTCCCCGAGAATGGGCACTTGTTACTCAACTGCAGTCATAACCCCTTTCTGGTGCTACTCGCCTACCTGGTTGCGTGTGCGGCGGGGTTCGGCACATTGGACATGGCCGAACGCGTCGGCCATGTCGAGGACCCCACCGCCCGCCGTCACTGGCGCTGGCTGGGTGCCGTTTGCCTGGCAGGCGGTATCTGGTCGACTCACTACATCAGCGTGCTGGCTTTCGAAGCACCGGTCGTCATTCACTACGAATGGATCATGACGCTCGTGTCGCTGCTGATCGCTCTGGCCGCCGCGTGGTTCGCCATGCAAACCCTCAGTCATCCCCACCCGCGGGTGCGCCAGTGCCTGGCGGCGGCGGTGTGGATGGGCCTGGGCATCGCGCTGATGCATTACGTCGGCATGTCGGCCATGCGCTCCCAGGCCCAGGCGTACTTCGACTCGCAACTGTTCATGGCCTCGGTTGCGATCGCCATCGGCGCCAGCCTGGCGGCATTGTGGCTGTCGATCGCCCTGCGCAAAGGCGCGGGCGTGTTTCACCAATTGCTCAAATACGCCGCCAGCCTGGTACTGGGTGCAGGGATTCTGAGCATGCACTTCACCGGCATGGCCGCCATGCAACTGGTGGTGACCGCCGGCGCTGATCTGTTATTGCCGCAGGAAAACCACCCCATCCAACTGGGGCTGTCGGTGGCGATCATCACCCTGCTGGTGATCGCCAGCAGCATCAGCGCCGCCCTCGCAGACAAGAAGTTACAACACAAGGAGCGCGACCTTCGCCGGGTCAACGCCCTGCTCGGCGAGCTGGACCAGGCCCGCGCCTCGCTGCAACAGGTGGCGCATTACGACGCCTTGACCAGCTTGCTCAATCGCCGTGGTTTCAATCTGATTTTCGCAGAGAAAATCGCAGAAAAAACCCGAAGCAACGGCATGATGGCGGCGATTTTCCTCGATATCGACCATTTCAAGCGTATCAACGACAGCCTCGGGCATGACGCCGGCGACCAGCTGCTCACCGTGTTGGCCGGGCATATCAAGGGCTCGGTGCGCAGCCATGAAGACGTGGTCGCGCGTTTTGGCGGCGATGAGTTCTGCATCCTGATCAGCATCCACCACCGCGATGAAGCGCGGCATTTGGCCCAGCGCATCATGCAAAAAATGAAAACCCCGATCGAACTGGCCGGGCGCCGCATGGTGATGACCACCAGCATCGGCATCAGCCTGTTTCCCGAAGACGGCCTGACCTGCGAAGAATTGCTGAAGACCGCCGACCTGGCGCTGTACCAGTCCAAGGATACGGGGCGTAACAGCCTCAACTTCTTCAGCTCCAACCTGAAAACCCGCGCGTTCATGGAGCTGCAACTGGAAGAGGAACTGCGCATGGCCCTGCGCGCCCGTAACGAACTGGTGTTGTTCTATCAGCCGATCTTCGATATGAAGCGAGGCAGGATCACCCGCCTGGAAGCCATGGTGCGCTGGCAGCATCCGCACCATGGCTTGCTCGCGCCCGACCGTTTTATCGGCATTGCCGAAAGCAACGGATTGATCGCCGAACTGGACCACTGGGTATTGCGCCAGGCCTGTCATGACTTGAGCCTGCTGTCCGACAAGGGCTACGGCGAATTGACCATGGCCGTGAACTGTTCGACGTTGAACCTGGGCCGCGACGAGCTGGTCGATGAGATCGAAGACGCCCTGCGATCCAGTGGGATTGGGGCCAACCGCCTGGAGCTTGAAGTCACCGAAAACGCGCTGATGGGCAATATCAGCAGCACTTTGGCGAAGCTGCGGCAGATCCGCGCGCTGGGCGTGTCGCTGGCGATCGATGACTTCGGCACCGGCTACTCCTCCCTCGCCTACCTCAAGCGCCTGCCGCTCAACACACTGAAGATCAATCGCTCGTTTATCCAGGACATTTCCCAGTCGAGCGCCGACATCGAGATCGTCGAGGCGATTGTCGGCATGGCCCACACCCTGCACTTGCAGGCGGTAATCGAAGGCGTGGAAACCCAGGCCCAGTTCGAGCTGCTGCTTAAACATGGCTGTGACTTCGTTCAGGGCTACCTGTTGAGCCCGGCAGTGCCCGTCGACGAGGTCATCAGCGTGATCCAGGGCATCGATCGGCGCCCCCTCCTGCCGCCGGTCAACGTGGCGGCGGCCAAGGAAGCGCTGTCGCCAAACGAGCTTCGACCAGACCGAAGCTGTCCCGCCTCGATCATCAGGCCAATTCGCTGACGTCTAAATCTTTGGCATTTCGCCATCAATTATCTAAAGAACGCCGGTAAACGGCCGATTCATCAGAGTCGGGCCGGGATTTCCCCTTGAAACGCTAGGGTTAAACCTATCGCCCCGGACCCGAACGCACTGTAAAGTCGCGAACTCCCACTCAGTGATGGCTTTTTAACATTTCACAGCCATCCGCCCAGGTACATGGCGCACAATGACTTCTAAAAATAACTCTGCCACCGTGGTCTCCGATGTGTTGCCGACAGCTCCTGCGGAAAAACCTTCAGGTTCGAAGTCATTGAGCAGCCCCCCTCCACTGGCGACCCAGCAATACCTGTACTTCACCGAGACCAATACCGACCGCATCCTCGACAACCTCGACGGCCTGCGCGACATGGTGTTCCCGCGCCTGCCCCATCAGGAAGTCGATGGCGAGCCGCGCAGCGAACAGGAATTCCCCTCGGTGTGCCTGATCGGCCTGGGCCGCTGCGGTTCGAACATTGCGCTGGACGTGGCCGAGCTGGTCTATAACGCACGCAAGTTCTACCTCAACGAATTCAGTACCGAAGACAAGTCGACAGACAAGGGCTACAGCCCCGCCCAATGGATTCGCAACAACCTGCGCCTGGGCGTCGGCAAGGCCAGCAAACCGGTGTTCCTGGTGGAGCCGCTGGTGATGCTGGGCGACCTGGACAAAGACATCGCCGGGCGCATCCGATTCTCGCGCAAGGGCGAAAAAAGCGGCTTCCTGCGCGATTACAGCAAGATGAAAATCATGGACCTCTCGGAAGTCCATGCCGGTGGCGCCGGTAACGCGCCGATCCTCGGCCAGTACCTGGCCAAGATCATCCTCAATAAAGACACCCAGCGTTTTTCCAGCCCCGACTGGAAGATGATCCATTCGTACCTGATCGACTCCTGCGGCATCAAGGCCAACCAGTCGCGCCTGTATTTCTCGATCTTCAGCGCCGGCGGCGGCACCGGCTCGGGCATGGCGTCGGAGTTCGGCCTGGCCCAACAGCACTCGTACATGAACAAGACGTTCGACACCAAACCGGCCGACGAGCACGACAGCAAAAGCGGCCACGCCTTCGTTTTCGAACCGATCTTCACCAGCGGCATCTGCGTGCTGCCGAACATCTCCGACCACCGCAGCGAAATGTCCGAGGCGCTGCACATCAACGCCGGGCGGCTGCTCTGCAAGTATCTGTCGGAAGAATGGGATTTCTCGTACAACTTCGCCAATGAAGACAGCAGCGAAGCCAGCGTCAAGGGCCGTATCCGCCCGTGGAACGCGATGATGCTGATCTCCAACGACATCATGCGTTACGCCGAAGAGAGCGATGACGGCAATATCCAGAACATTGATGTCAATGCCATGGAAAAGCACGCCAACCAGTATATCTCGCAACAGATCTTCAACATTCTTACCGCCCAGGCGGTCACCACCGACTACGACCAGAACTACTTCCGTCGCGCCGGTATCGACATCGGCGAAACCATCCGCCTGGATGCCAACGACCTGTTCATGAGCCTGGCCGGCCCGGTGGCGATTGCCTACGCCGAATCGGTGGTCCCGGAAACCCCGGCGCCGTCGGGTGACAAGTTCAAGGTGTTCGACAAAGAGCCGCAGCGCCTGAACATCGACGACCTGTTCTTCCGCTCCATCGACCTGCCGCACTTCAACAAAGTCACCCAGGCCATCGAAGGCATCAGCCTGCTGCCGATCGAGTCCAAGCGCTACAAGGCCTCCCTGGAACAGTACAAGAACTCCGGCTATGACGCGGCGGCGCTGCACGACCTGCACTTCTTCAAGAACTGCTCGTCGGTGGTGTCGATCGTGTCGCTGCCCAAGGACTACAAACTGTCCTACATGGACCTGAACCGCCTCAAGACCCACCTCAACAGCCTGTTCCCCAACACCACGCTCAAGCGCTACGCCCTGGTGATCGGCGCGTCGGCCAACCTGTCGTTGACCACCCTGATCGCCAAGAGCCCGTGTCTGTCGGATGATTTCCTGACGCTGATCGTGGCGTTCATCAAACGCTGCTTTGCGCGCAACCCGTACCGTTTCGACGACACGCTGGACAACTCGATCCTGGACTTCATCATCCACGAGGATTTCGACGAAGAGCGTATCGACGAACTGCTCAATGAGTTTGAAAACCCGGCGAAGATCCTCGACACCAACTGGTACGCGATCAAGCCGATGTATGAGAAGAAGTACCGTGAGTTGATCAATGACAAAGATAAGTTTGTCTCGATCAATGACATTCGCCTGTCACGGGATTGCGTGAAGAAGGCGATCAAGTACTTGCGTGAGATTTACCGTCATCGGATCGGCAAGACAAAGATTATTTCGTTGAACAACCATACCGGCAAAACCGCCTAGTTGTCTGTGGTGAGGGAGCACGCTCCCTCGCCACAGCGATCTGCTAACACCAAGAAACAATTCCCCGGGCATTTCGCCGTCGGCAAAACTGTTCCCGTGACGCGCACGTCACCCTCAGCTGTGACCTTTCTCCACGGCAAGATGCCATCACCGCATCAGCGGTTACTCCGCTACACACTTGCAGCGGCGCAAACTGCGCACCATTTTCGTGCAGGCTTTTCTTACGCTGCCCTTTCCTGGATCAGAATCCACGGCGAAACCACCACCGCCCACAGGCTCGGATCACGCTCCAGCAGGTCCAATGCCCGCGTCGCAGACACTTCGCCCAGGCTCCCCGAGGCCAGCCAGGCAGCGACTTTATCGCGCTGATCCTCGGCCATGCCTTCGGCCGCCTCGATCAAATCCAGGCCGGCGTCGACCCACAATAGGGCACCCTTGGCAAAGAACGGTTCGAGCTCCTTCCAGGAGATTTCGGCGGTTTCACCGAGCAGCTTGGCATAGAGGGTGCTAGGTTCTTGCGTCATGGGGATTCACCTTGGGAAAAAATCGGCGCAATCATAACGTCGTGTCTCTCGTAGAAAAACCCAGTTGCAAATGAGTGAACGATTGAAAGCGTCAGGAAAGCCACGGATTGTCCGCCACTGCGGCAGCGTCCCGGCGCAATTCTGTCTTTTTCTTTCATTTAAGCGACACGCCCGGGTATTGCCCCCAGCAGCCAGCTTTTCAAGCGATCAACCGGCGCTCTACACTGTACCGGTACAGTTGCCAGGGCACTGCCGGGGGGATATTCAAGATATCTGATCCGGTTCTGCAGCTCACAAGGCCGCTAGAACTATAAAAAAGACAACAGTAAGAGTGGAGCACTATGAATAAGGCTACTAAGCAGATTTCCAAACTGTTTGCCGCTATGGTCCTGGCCGGGGTTGCCAGCCATTCGTTCGCAGCCGACACCATCAAGATCGGCATCGCCGGGCCTAAAACCGGTCCTGTCACACAATATGGCGACATGCAGTTCATGGGTGCCAAGCAAGCGATCGCCGACATCAACGCCAAAGGCGGCGTCGATGGCAAAATGCTCGAAGCCAAGGAATACGACGACGCCTGCGATCCCAAGCAAGCCGTGGCCGTCGCCAACAAAGTGGTCAACGACGGCGTCAAGTTCGTGGTCGGTCACCTGTGCTCCAGCTCCACTCAGCCCGCGTCCGACATTTATGAAGACGAAGGCGTGATCATGATTACCCCGGCAGCCACCAGCCCGGAAATCACCGCCCGTGGCTACAAGCTGATTTTCCGCACCATCGGCCTGGACAGCGCCCAAGGCCCGGCGGCCGGCAACTACATCGCCGACCACGTGAAACCGAAGATCGTTGCCGTGCTGCACGACAAGCAACAATACGGTGAAGGCATCGCCACTGCCGTTAAACAGACCCTCGAGAAGAAAGGCACCAAGGTTGCCGTCTTCGAAGGCCTGAACGCCGGTGACAAGGACTTCTCCTCGATCATCCAGAAACTCAAGCAAGCCAACGTCGACTTCGTCTACTACGGCGGCTACCACCCTGAGCTGGGCCTGATCCTGCGCCAAGCCAAGGAAAAAGGCCTGAACGCCAAGTTCATGGGCCCAGAAGGCGTCGGCAACGACTCCATCTCGCAAATCGCCCAGGGCGCTTCCGAAGGCCTGCTGGTGACCCTGCCGAAATCCTTCGACACCGACCCGGCCAACAAAGCCATCGTTGAAGAGTTCGCCAAGAACAAGCAGGACCCAACCGGTCCGTTCGTGTTCCCGGCCTACTCGGCCATTGAAGTCATCGCCGGTGGTATCAAAGCCGCGAAAAGCGAAGACACCGCCAAAGTGGCCGAAGCCATCCACGCGGGCACCTTCAAGACCCCTACCGGCGATCTGAGCTTCGACGCCAAGGGCGACCTGAAGGACTTCAAGTTCGTGGTCTACGAGTGGCACTTCGGCAAACCGAAAACCGAAGTTTCCCCTCAGTAAGCCAGGCGTTACTGGTCAACAAGCCCACTGTGAGAGCAGTGGGCTTTGTTTTACGAGGTTTATGGGCCTGTCACCCGCGATCCGGGCGCTGGCTCACCTGAAAATCTTAAAACCGTCACCAGCGGTTCGCTGGCAAACGCTTTGCGCAAATGTGCTCACAGAACACAGCGCAGGGCCGGAACATGACTCCACCAGTGAAATGCGTATCGGGTTTTTAGGAGCGTTGTAATGCCTGAGATCTATCATTTTTTCCAACAGCTGGTTAATGGCCTGACCATTGGCAGCACCTATGCCTTGATAGCCATTGGCTACACAATGGTTTACGGCATCATTGGAATGATCAACTTCGCCCATGGCGAGGTCTACATGATTGGTTCCTACGTGGCCTTCATTGCCCTTGCCGGGCTGGCCATGATGGGGATCCACTCCCTGCCGTTGTTGATGACCGCCGCGTTCCTGGCGTCGATCGTCGTAACCAGTGCCTATGGCTACAGTATCGAACGGGTTGCCTATCGTCCCTTGCGTGGCAGCAACCGTTTGATCCCGCTGATTTCCGCCATCGGCATGTCGATTTTCCTGCAGAACACCGTATTGCTGTCCCAGGACTCCAAGGACAAGTCCATTCCCAACCTGATCCCGGGGAGCTTCTCCTTCGGCCCGGGCGGCGCACAAGAAGTGCTGATTTCGTACATGCAGATCCTGGTCTTCGTCGTCACCCTGGTGGCCATGCTGGGCCTGACCCTGTTCATTTCCCGCTCCCGTCTGGGGCGCGCCTGCCGGGCCTGCGCCGAAGACATCAAGATGGCCAACCTGCTGGGCATCAACACCAACAACATCATCGCCCTGACCTTCGTCATCGGTGCCGCGCTGGCGGCCGTCGCCGCCGTGTTGCTGAGCATGCAGTACGGCGTGATCAACCCCAACGCCGGTTTCCTGGTCGGCCTGAAGGCCTTTACCGCGGCGGTATTGGGCGGCATCGGCAGCATTCCGGGCGCGATGCTCGGCGGGCTGGTGCTGGGGGTGGCCGAAGCGTTTGGCGCCGATATCTTCGGCGACCAGTACAAGGACGTCGTGGCGTTCGGCCTGTTGGTTCTGGTGCTGTTGTTCCGTCCGACCGGCATCCTGGGCCGTCCGGAGGTTGAGAAAGTATGAGCAGATATCTTAAATCGGCGTTTTTCAGCGCCCTGTTGGTGTGGGCCGTGGCGTTCCCGGTACTCGGCCTCAAGCTGAGCATTGTCGGCATCAACCTGGAAGTGCATGGCACCGGTCCCGTGACCCTGACCATCATTGCCCTGTGTTCGGTGCTGATGTTCCTGCGCGTGCTGTTCACCCGGCAGGTCGGCGCGTTGTTCAAGGGTAACCGTGGCCCGCTGGTATCGCCCAAGGTCAGCCAATTCCTGACCCTGCCGCGCACCCAGCGCTACATCATCATCGGCCTGATCGTGGCCGCGCTGATCTGGCCGTTCTTCGGCTCGCGCGGTGCGGTCGACATCGCCACCCTGATCCTGATCTACGTGTTGCTGGGCCTGGGCCTGAACATCGTGGTCGGTCTGGCCGGCCTGCTCGACCTGGGTTATGTGGGTTTCTACGCCGTGGGCGCCTACACCTATGCGCTGCTCTCGCACTACCTGGGCTGGAGCTTCTGGATCTGCCTGCCCCTGGCCGGCATGGCGGCGGCGACGTTCGGCTTCCTGCTGGGCTTCCCGGTGCTGCGTCTGCGCGGTGACTACCTGGCCATCGTGACCTTGGGCTTCGGGGAAATCATCCGACTGTTCCTGCGTAACCTGACCGACATCACCGGTGGTCCCAACGGCATCAGCAGCATTCCCAAGCCGACGTTCTTCGGGCTGTCGTTCGAGCGCTCTGCGGCCGAAGGCATGCAGACCTTCCACGAGTACTTCGGGATTGCCTACAACCCGGTGAGCAAAGTGGTGTTCCTGTACCTGGTGGCGCTGTTGCTGGCCCTGGCCGCACTGTTCGTGATCAACCGCCTGCTGCGCATGCCGATCGGCCGTGCGTGGGAAGCGCTGCGCGAAGATGAAATCGCCTGCCGGGCCCTGGGCCTGAACCCGACCATCATCAAGCTGTCCGCGTTCACCCTGGGCGCCGCGTTCGCCGGTTTTGCCGGTAGCTTCTTCGCCGCTCGCCAAGGCCTGGTGACGCCGGAGTCGTTCACCTTTATCGAGTCGGCGATCATCCTCGCCATCGTGGTACTGGGTGGCATGGGCTCGCAGTTGGGCGTGATTCTCGCGGCGATCGTGATGATCCTGCTGCCGGAAATGATGCGTGAGTTCAGCGAATACCGCATGTTGATGTTCGGCGCCATGATGGTGCTGATGATGATCTGGCGTCCTCAAGGCCTGCTGCCCATGCAACGTCCACACATGGAGCTGCGCAAATGAGCCGCGAGATCCTGAAAGTCGAAAACTTGAGCATGCGCTTCGGCGGCTTGCTGGCGGTCAATGGCGTGGCCCTGACCGTGAAGGAAAAACAAGTGGTTGCGCTGATCGGCCCCAACGGCGCCGGCAAGACCACGGTGTTCAACTGCCTCACCGGTTTCTACAAGCCAAGCGGTGGCAGCATCCTGCTCGACGGCCAGCCGATCCAGGGCCTGGCCGGTCACGAGATCGCCCGCAAAGGCGTGGTGCGGACCTTCCAGAACGTGCGGTTGTTCAAGGACATGACGGCGGTCGAGAACCTGCTGATCGCTCAGCACCGTCACTTGAACACCAACTTCTTCGCTGGCTTGTTCAAGACCCCGGCGTTCCGCAAGAGCGAGCGCGAGGCCATGGAATACGCGGAGTATTGGCTGGACAAGGTCAACCTCACCGAGTTCGCCAACCGCCCCGCCGGCACCCTGGCCTATGGGCAGCAACGTCGCCTGGAAATCGCCCGCTGCATGATGACCCGCCCGCGGATCCTGATGCTCGACGAACCGGCCGCCGGCTTGAACCCCAAGGAAACCGAAGACCTCAAGGCGCTGATCGGCGTGTTGCGTGAGGAAAACAACGCCACCGTGCTGTTGATCGAACACGACATGAAACTGGTCATGAGCATTTCCGACCACATCGTGGTGATCAACCAGGGCACGCCCCTGGCCGACGGTACGCCGGAGCAGATCCGCGACAATCCTGAAGTGATCAAAGCCTATCTGGGGGAAGCGTAAAATGCTGCAATTCGAAAACGTTTCCACTTTCTACGGAAAGATCCAGGCCCTGCACAGCGTCAACGTCGAAGTGCGCCAGGGTGAGATCGTCACGCTGATCGGCGCCAACGGTGCCGGCAAGTCGACCTTGCTGATGACCTTGTGCGGTTCGCCGCAGGCCCACAGCGGCAGCATCCGCTACATGGGTGAAGAGCTGGTGGGCCAGCAGTCGTCGCACATCATGCGTAAAAGCATTGCCGTGGTGCCGGAAGGCCGACGGGTGTTTTCGCGCCTGACCGTCGAAGAGAACCTGGCCATGGGCGGGTTCTTCACCGACAAGGGCGACTACCAGGAGCAAATGGACAAGGTGCTGCACCTGTTCCCCAGGCTCAAGGAACGCTTCAGCCAGCGCGGCGGCACCATGTCCGGCGGCGAGCAGCAAATGCTCGCCATCGGTCGCGCGCTGATGAGCAAGCCCAAGCTGTTGCTGCTCGACGAACCTTCCCTGGGCCTGGCGCCGATCATCATCCAGCAGATCTTCGACATCATCGAACAGCTGCGCAAGGACGGTGTGACGGTGTTCCTGGTCGAACAGAACGCCAACCAGGCGCTGAAAATCGCCGACCGTGCCTATGTGCTGGAAAACGGCCGGGTGGTGATGCAGGGCACGGGTGAACAGTTGCTGACCGATCCGAAGGTGCGTGAGGCGTACCTCGGCGGTTAACACCCGGTTGCTAAATGTGGGAGGGGGCTTGCCCCCGATGGCGCCATGTCAGGCACAGAATATGTGACTGATGTACCGTCATCGGGGGCAAGCCCCCTCCCACATTTGTTTCGGGTGATCCCTGAAATTTTTTTCAAACGGCTTGTAACGAATTCCAGCGTCCAGCCTCTAGTGGTACAAGCAGGCAATCATGCCCGCCGACTCATCCCACTGCTGGAGATACACCATGACCGTTAAACACCGTTCGCTGTCCGCTGCTTCCCTCGTCCTCGCCCTGAGTTCCGCCCTGAGCCTGTCCGCCTTGAGCACCAGCGCCCACGCGGCCGACGACATGCAGAAATGCTTCGGCGTCGCCGAAGCCGGCAAGAACGATTGCGCCGCCGGCGCCGGCACTTCCTGCGCCGGCACCTCCAAAACCAAGGATCAGGCCAACGCCTGGAAACTGGTCCCGGCCGGCACCTGCACCCAAACCCCAAGCACCACCTCGTCGACTGGCTTCGGCCAGGAAGCGGCCTTTACCGCCAAGTCCTGAAGCAGCCCGCAGCCTGAGTACTGATGATGACGCTTTCGTTCCTGCAAACGCCCTCAGCGGCTCAGGTGCCCGGCCTCCCCCTGCGGGCCGGGCTGGGGCTGAAAAACGAGCACTTCACCGAAGTGCTCGACACCTGCCCCGATATCGGTTTTTTTGAAGTGCATGCCGAAAACTACATGGTGGCCGGCGGCCCGTTTCATCACTACCTGGGTTTGATTCGCGCGCAGTACCCGCTGTCGCTGCACGGCGTGGGCCTGTCCATCGGCGGCGAAAACCCGCTGAACCGTGAGCACCTGGCACGGCTGGCAACACTGATCGAGCGCTATCAACCCCAGGCCTTTTCCGAGCACCTGGCCTGGTCGACCCACGGCCCGGTGTTTTTCAACGACTTGCTGCCCCTGGCCTACGATGTCGCCGCCCTCAATCGAGTGTGCGAACACGTTGATCAGGTTCAGAGCACCCTCAAGCGGCCAATGCTGCTGGAGAACCCATCGACCTACCTGCAGTTCCAGCGCTCGACGCTCGACGAAACGGACTTCATCGGCGAAATCATCCGCCGCACCGGCTGCGGCCTGCTGCTGGACGTGAATAACGTCTATGTGTCGTGCATCAATCATCAGCGCGATCCGTTGACCTACATCGACGCGCTGCCCTTGCACGCCGTGGCTGAGATTCATCTGGCAGGCTTTGCCGAAGACACCGACAGCCTGGGCGAGCGCCTGCTGATCGATGATCACGGCGCGCCCATCGATAACGCCGTCTGGCAGTTGTACGAACACGTGCTCGCGCGTACCGGCCCGGTGGCCACGCTGATCGAAAGGGATAACCAGGTACCGGCCTTCAGCGTGCTGCTGGCCGAGGCACAGCAGGCCGAACGGCACTTGTCGCGGGGCCGCCCATGAGCCTTCTCGAAGACTTTGCCGCCGCCCTGCTGGCGCCGGACCAAGCCTGCCCGGCCGGCCTGTTCAGCAGCAACGGCGCCGACCCGGCCAGCCGTTTTGCGGTGTATCGCAACAATGTCCACGGCTCGTTGATCAACGCGCTGGCGACCGCTTACCCGGTGACGTTGCAACTGGTGGGCGATGAGTTTTTCCGCGCCATGGCCGGCTGCTACGTACAGGCATGCCCGCCCGGCAGCCCATTGATCAGCGAATACGGCGCGACATTTTCCGGTTTTATCCAGGGCTTTGAACCGGCCGCGAGCGTGCCTTACCTGGCGGATGTAGCACGCCTGGAACGCTTGCGGGTCCGTGCCTATCACGCGGCGGATGCCCTCGCGCTGGAGCCGCAGGCTGTTCTGCAGCAACTGCAAACGCACACCGAGCTGGGCACATTGCACCTGCAACTGCACCCATCCGTGGCCACGCTGGACTCGCGCTACGCCGTCGTCGCGGTGTGGGCGGCGCACCAGACCGAGGGCGCGATTGCCACGTTGAATCCCTGGCATGCCCAGGGCGCCCTCGTGTTGCGCCGGGGCCTGGAGGTCAAGGTGTTCGCCATCGACAGCGGCTCGGTGGCGTTTATCGACAGCCTGAACCAGGGCGCGGTGCTGGAGAAGGCGCTCGCGCACGCACTCGAGGCCTCAGCCGAGTTCGACCTGCACCAATGCCTGGCGCTGCTGATCAACCAAGCCGCCATCACTCATCTGTCTCTGGAACACAAGGTATCGCCATGAACCCTCGATCAACGTGCCTGATCAACCGGGCCATCCAGCTTTTCGAAAAAATCCCCTACAGCTTGATCGCCTTTCTCGCACGCTTCTCCATCGCGGCGGTGTTCTGGAAGTCCGGGCAAACCAAAGTCGAAGGCTTTGCCATCGACTTGATCAGCGGCACCTTCCAACTGGGCGAGCCGCGCCTCGCCGCCTCGACGCTGCCGCTGTTTCGCAGCGAATACAAGCTGCCCTGGCTGTCACCGGAAGTGGCCGCGCACATGGCGGCATTTGCCGAACACTTCTTCCCGGTGCTGATCCTGCTGGGCTTGGCCACACGCTTCTCGGCCCTGGCGTTGATCGGCATGACCCTGACCATTCAACTGTTCGTGTACCCCGATGCCTACCCGACCCACGGCACCTGGCTGGCCGTCCTACTGCTGTTAGTGGCCAAAGGCCCGGGGCGCCTCTCCGTCGACCACCTGATCGCCCGCCGCTATCGCTAGAGTCGGTCGAGGGCTTCGCCGCTGCGCTTGAACCAGTCCACCAGGTAGTCGGCCAACACCTGGGTGCGTCGCGGCAAGCCGCCCTGATAGGGATGCACCAGGTACATCGGCAGGCTCCGCGTCTGATAATCCCGCAGCAGCCAGCGCAATCGGCCGTCAGCCAGTTCCGCCGGTAAAACGTAGGAAGGCAGCCGCGCAATACCGGCGCCCACCAGGGCGGCCTTTTTCAACAGGTTGTAGTGATTGGAAGCGAAGGTCCCGCTCACCCGCACGCGCAGCAGCTCGTGCTGCTGGTGGTACAGCCACTCTTCGCGGCCGCTGTAGTGGCTGTTCAGCAGGCAGGTGTGGGACGCCAGATCGGCCGGGGTCAGCGGTTCGCCGTGCTGCTCCAGGTAGGCCGGGCTGGCACAGGTCATCTCGTGCCAGGCCAACAGCGGCTTGGCCACCAGGCGCTGATTTTCGATGGCGCCCGAGCGTACCCCCAGGTCGAAGCCATCCCGCGCCAGGTCGCGGTAGCTGTTGTTCAGCTCCAGTTCGATCTGCACCTGCGGGTAGTGCTCGGAAAACTCCAGCAACAAGCCGTCGAAGAAGGTTTCGCCCAACGACACCGGAACCGTCATACGCACCGGCCCGGCCAAGTCGTCCTTGAGCCGCGCCAGCGCCTGACGTGCCCGTTCGACCTGCGCCACCAACGCCTGCGCCTGGGGCAACAACGCAGCGCCGGCCGCGGTCAGGCTGAGCTTGCGCGTGGTGCGATGCAGCAACACCACCGAGTACCCCGTCTCCAGCTGGCTGATGCGCTTGGACAGTTGCCCTTTGCTGCAACCCAGTTGTTCAGCCGCCACGGTGAAACTGCCGGCCTCGATCAGTACGGCAAACGCCGCCAGGTCATCCATCTCGCTCATGGATTGTTTCCATTTGAAAACCAAAGGTTGCCTATTAGCGCGTTTATCCACTTGAAAAGCCACACTAGACTGAACCCTCACTTACCCACTGGAGAAACAGCACGATGAAAATCCTATTGATTGGTGCCAGCGGCACCGTGGGCTCGGCGGTCAAGGCGGAACTGGCGCAGCGTCACGAGGTGATCAGCATTGGTCGCAGCAGCGGCGACTTCCAGGTGGATATCAGCGACAGCGCCTCGATCCGTCGGTTGTTCGAGCAGACCGGCCGGTTCGATGCCTTGGTCTGCGCCGCAGGCAGTGTGAATTTCGTCGCGCTGGGTGAGATGAGCGAAACCGATTTCGAACTGGGCCTGCGCGACAAACTGATGGGCCAGGTCAACCTGCTGCTGATCGGCCGCGAGTACGCCAACGACGGCGCCTCGTTCACCTTTACCAGCGGCATCCTCAACCGCGACCCGATTCGCACCGGCGCCTCGGCCGCACTGGTCAATGGCGCACTGGATGCATTTGTGAAAGCCGCGGCAATCGAATTGCCACGGGGCCTGCGCGTCAATTCCGTAAGCCCGACAGTGCTGCTGGAAGCCATGGACAGCTATGCACCGTACTTTCGCGGGTACAAACCGGCTGCGGGCGCCGATGTGGCGCTGGCCTACGCGAAAAGCGTCGAGGGCTTGCAGACCGGCCAAACCTTTATCGTAGGTTGAACGCCAAAGCTGTAAGAAATGCCTGAAGCTGGCGCGTGGGCTTGTGATGCACCGCCAGCCTGCGTAACGTGGCGGCACTTGTCAGGAGACCCGATAATGCGTGCCGCCCGTACCCTCATGCTGTTTGCCTTGCTCCCCTTGTTCACCGCCTGCCAGTTGTTCGAAAGCGAGCCGGCCAAACCGTCCACCGCCGGGCTGACCCGCATGCAGGGCGAGCTCACGGCAGTCGCCGGCAAGCTGTTGTTCCAACCGTGCCACGACCAGCGCAACTACGTGGTCAAGGACACCGGCGGCACCAGCATCCTGCAGGAAGCCGCGTCCCTGGCCGGCCAGCAAGGCGCACTGTTTGCCGACCTGCGCGGCAAGTTCTCCGGCGTCGCCGCCGGCACCCAGGGCGAAGTGGAGCTGCAACAGCTGTACCGCGTCGAGCGCTCGACCTCGGCCTGCGATGATCCCGACTTCAAGCGCATGATCCTGCGTGCCAACGGCCACAAGCCGGCCTGGGCGCTGAACGTCACCGCCAAGGGCATGGTGCTGGAGCGCGAAGGCCAGCCGCCGCTGCCGGTTCCCTATGTCGAGGAACAACTGGGTGACGGGCGTTTCAACCTGATGACCGAAGCCAATAACCAGCACATCGAACTGTGGGTGGCCCCCCAGCGCTGTGTCGACAGTGCCAGCGGCAGCCTGCAACACATGACCGCCGAGTTGCGGGTCAACGGTCAAGTCCAGCGTGGCTGCGCGGCTTTCGGCGGTTCGCGCGACGATTGATTCGGGCCCGCGCTGTTTTAACATGACGGGAACCTGCCGTTGGGGCTTATAATCGCCGGTTTGCAAAACCGCCGGCCCCACCAAACGCCGCACACCGGACCCTGTCATGTTACGAATCACCGAACTCAAGCTGCCCATCGACCATCCCGAAGAAGACCTGCGGCCCGCCATCGTGCAGCGCCTGGGCATCGCCAGTGATGACCTGCTCGATTTCACCCTGTTCAAGCGCAGCTACGACGCCCGCAAGAAATCGTCGGAGCTGTGCTTCATCTACACCGTCGACGTGAACGTGAAGGGTGAAGCCGCCCTGCTGCTCAAGTTTGCCGACGACCGCAACATCAACCCGGCGCCGGACGTCAGCTACAAGGTGGTGGGCCAGGCGCCCGCGGATCTGGTTGAACGTCCGATCGTCGTCGGTTTTGGCCCGTGCGGGATTTTCGCCGGGCTGCTGCTGGCGCAGATGGGTTTCAAGCCGATCATCCTCGAACGCGGCAAGGAAGTGCGCCAGCGCACCAAGGACACCTGGGGCCTGTGGCGCAAAAGCGTGCTCAACCCGGAGTCCAACGTGCAGTTCGGTGAGGGCGGCGCCGGGACCTTTTCCGATGGCAAGCTCTACAGCCAGATCAAAGACCCGAAATTCCACGGGCGCAAAGTGCTGCACGAGTTCGTCAAGGCCGGCGCGCCGGAAGAAATCCTCTACGTCAGCAAGCCGCACATCGGTACGTTCCGCCTGACCGGCGTGGTGGAAAACATGCGCGAGCAAATCCTTGCCCTGGGCGGTGAAGTGCGCTTCGAGCAACGGGTGACCGACGTATTGATCGAAGACGGACAACTGAACGGCGTGGTCATCGACGGCGGCGAGCAGATCCTCTCCAAGCACGTGATCCTCGCCCTCGGCCACAGCGCCCGCGACACCTTCCGCATGCTCCACGGCCGTGGCGTGTACATGGAAGCCAAGCCGTTTTCCGTGGGTTTCCGTATCGAACACCCACAGTCGCTGATCGACGCCGCGCGCCTGGGCAAATACGCCGGGCATCCGAAACTCGGCGCGGCCGACTACAAACTGGTACACCACGCCAAGAATGGCCGTTCGGTCTACAGCTTCTGCATGTGCCCCGGTGGCACCGTGGTGGCCGCGACGTCCGAGCCGCATCGCGTGGTGACCAACGGCATGAGCCAGTACTCGCGCAACGAGCGCAACGCCAACTCCGGCATCGTCGTCGGCATCACGCCTGAGGTCGATTACCCAGGCGGTCCGCTGGCCGGCATCGAGCTGCAGGAGCGCCTGGAATCCCACGCCTACATCCTCGGCGGCAGCAATTACGAAGCCCCGGCGCAACTGGTCGGCGATTTCATCGCCGGCAAGCCGTCCACGGCCATCGGCAGCGTGGAACCGTCCTACAAACCTGGGGTGTCCATGGGCGATCTGGCCCTGGCACTGCCGGACTTCGCCATCGAAGCGATCCGTGAAGCCTTGCCGGCGTTCGAGAAGCAGATCAAGGGCTACTCGTTGCACGATGCCGTCTTGACCGGGATCGAAACGCGCACCTCATCGCCGTTGCGGATTACCCGTAACGAATCGATGCAGAGCCTGAACGTCAAAGGCCTGTTCCCGGCCGGCGAAGGCGCGGGTTATGCCGGTGGGATTCTGTCGGCGGGCGTCGACGGCATTCGGATTGCCGAAGCGTTGGCGCGGGATATGTTGGGTATCGAGGCCTGAAAACAGCGCCGTCCAAAGGTGGGAGCGCGGCCGCTCCCACATTGGTTTTTGTAGCGTGTCAGATATTCGCGCGCAGGACGTCGTCGGGCAGTGGCTCACCGCGCTCGACGCTGGCCGCCACCGCGGCTATCAAGCCCTGCAGTTCATACCCCTGCCCCACCAGCCACGCCTGATCGTAATAGGTAGTGGCATACCGCTCGCCCCCGTCACACAAGATCGCCACGATCGACCCCGACTCCCCCGCCGCTTTCATCTGCTGCGCCGCCATCAGGGCACCGATCAGGTTGGTCCCGCTGGAGCCGCCGACCCGCCGCCCCAACCGCTCGGCCAGGTAATGCATGGCCGCCAGCGACAGCGCGTCCGGCACCTTGACCATCGCATCGATGACCTTGGGCAAAAACGACGCTTCGACCCGCGGTCGGCCAATACCTTCAATCCGCGAGCCGCACTCCAGGCGCAAGCCGGCATCGCCGCTCAGGTAGTAGTCAAAGAACACCGAGCGCTCGGCATCGGCACACAACACGCGGGTGCAATGCTGGCGATAACGCACATAGCGTCCCAGGGTCGCGGTGGTGCCGCCCGTGCCGGGGCTGGAAATCAGCCAGCTCGGCTCCGGATGACGCTCGAAGCGCATCTGCTGAAAGATCGACTCGGCGATATTGTTGTTCGCCCGCCAGTCGGTGGCGCGTTCGGCGTAGGTGAACTGGTCCATGAAGTGACCACCGCTTTCCTGCGCCAGGCGTTCGGATTCGGCGTAGATCTGCGTCGGATCTTGTACCAGATGGCTCTTGCCGCCATAGAAGCCGATCTGGGCGATCTTTTCCTGGGAGGTGGTGGCCGGCATCACGGCGATAAACGGCAGGCCGAGCAAGCGTGCGAAGTAGGCTTCGGAGATCGCCGTCGAACCGCTGGAGGCTTCGATCACCGGCGCTCCCGGCTTCAGCCAGCCATTGCACAGCGCATACAGGAACAGCGAGCGCGCCAGCCGGTGTTTGAGGCTGCCGGTGGGGTGGCTGGACTCATCCTTGAAGTACAACTCGATACCCGGCAAGCCGGGCAGCGCCAAAGGGATCAGGTGGGTGTCGGCGCTGCGCTGGAAGTCTGCTTCAATGATACGAATGGCTTCGCGGGCCCAGGGACGGTGGTCGCTCATGAGAGGATCTCTAAGGATTTCAGCCTGAATCTTAGGATGTTTCCTACGCCACACACAGATACAGTAACGACTCAATCGGACACACAATTGCTAGGCTCCGCCCCAACTCCGAGCGCGCCCCCTTCTTATAACAAATAAGAATATAACTTTTGTTTTAACAACTAACGGTACGGGTTAGGGTAGGCATCTATTGAATCTGGATTGGAGAGCACCCCTTGGCTCTGCGTAGCACGTTCACCCGTTTCTTCCAGCTGGAAGCCGCCAGCGGTCTGTTGTTGATCGCCGCAGCCGCGTTGGCGCTGATCGTCAACAACTCACCGTTGTCGCACCTCTACAGCGCGTTCCTCGACGTGCCCGTGGTAGCGCAGATTGGCGCGCTGAAGATCGCCAAGCCCGCGTTGTTGTGGATCAACGATGGCCTGATGGCCCTGTTCTTTCTGCTGATCGGCCTGGAGGTCAAGCGCGAGCTGCTCGACGGCCACCTGTCCAAGCCTTCGCAAGTCGTCCTGCCAGGCGCCGCGGCGATCGGCGGTATGGTCGTGCCGGCATTGATCTACTGGGCAATCAACAAGGATTACCCGGCGGCGCTTTCCGGCTGGGCGATCCCCATGGCCACCGATATCGCCTTCGCATTGGGCGTCCTGGCGCTGCTCGGCAAACGCGTGCCGGTGTCGCTGAAACTGTTCCTGATGACCCTGGCCATCATCGATGACCTGGGCGCGATCATCGTGATCGCCGTGTTCTATTCCAGCGACCTGTCCGGTGCCGCCCTGGCGGGCGCGGGCGCCTGCTTGATCGCCTTGATTGCCATGAACCGCCTGGGCGTGATCAAGCTCGGGCCGTACCTGATCATCGGCCTGATCCTGTGGGTCTGCGTACTGAAAAGTGGCGTGCATGCCACCTTGGCCGGCGTGACGCTAGCGTTCTGCATCCCGATGCGTACCAAAAACGCCGAACCCTCGCCGCTGTTGACGCTCGAACATGCCCTGCATCCATGGGTGGCCTATGGCATCCTGCCGCTGTTCGCGTTCGCCAACGCCGGCGTGTCCCTGAGCGGGGTCAGCCTCGAGAGCTTCACCCACCACGTACCGCTGGGCATCGCCCTCGGCCTGCTGATCGGCAAGACCATCGGCGTGTTCGGTCTGACCTGGCTCGCCATCAAGACCGGCCTCGCCGCGCTGCCCAGCGGCGCCAGCTGGGGCCAGGTGTTCGGCGTGGCGATCCTGTGCGGCATCGGCTTCACCATGAGCCTGTTTGTCGGCTCCCTGGCGTTCGTGCCGGGCGCCAGCGAATTTGCCGGGGAAGATCGAATGGGGATTCTGACCGGGTCGATACTCGCGGCGTGTATCGGTTATGCGGTGACGGCGATGGCGAGTCGCAAGAAAGCCTGACTCGCACAAAACACCGCGCACAAAAAACCCCAGCCGGTCACCCGGCTGGGGTTTTTCTTTGCTCGCGGCTTAACGCTTAGCGAGTCACGCGGCTGGTACCATCAACGGTCATGATGCGAACGCGATCACCGATGCGGAAGATTTCATTTTCCTGCACGGCCTGCACGTAGGCGCGCATGCTGCCGTCGTCTTCGCGAACGGTGATTTCCACGCCCTGGGTGCGGGTCAGGCCTTCTTCGGTGGCCGAACCCAACAGGCCGCCGGCGACAGCGCCGATCACGGCGGTCACGATACTGCCACGGCCGCCACCGATGGCGCTGCCGCCCACACCGCCAATGACGGCACCGGCCGCACCGCCGATTGGGGTCTTGGTGCCTTCGATTTTCACCGGACGCAGGGATTCAATGGTCCCCATGCGAACGGTCTGCACGCGACGCGCTTCGTCACGGGAGTATGAGTCGCCGGTCAGACTCGAGGCGCAGCCACCCAACAACAACGACAGGGTAGTAAAGCAGGCAACTAGTAAAACGGACTTACGCATAGCATCAACTCCAAAGGACAGGTGTTCATTAGACGCGGCCGCTTGACGCCTGTCACGGCAAGCTCCGCAGAAAATTGCTTTCATTCAGCCCTAGTACAGAGTGCCAGCACCAAAACAGACGACAAACGGTAGCTCTCATCTCGTAAACAGGACGCTCATGGATTATTTCATCATTATAGTCACGACCGTAGCCGGCTTGTATTTCCATGGCTGGTTATACCTGCGCATCCGCCGCTGGATCGACCGCGACCTGGCGCTATCCCTGGCGGGCAACGACCTGCACAAGCGGGCCTTCATGCTGCAACAACTGGAAAAAGCCCGAACCCTGAAGATCAACCGCCGCGAGCTGCCGGACTGGTTGAAAAACGCGGCGCAGCAGTACACGCCCGAGGCCTCTTGAACAGAGGCTTCGGGGTGACGGGCAACAGTCAGAAAGGGTGACGCAAGACGACGATCAGGGCGCCAGGCGCTCACGGGTCCAGTCGGCCCCGTGCAAGCGGTAGTTCAGGCGGTCATGCAGGCGGCTGGCGCGGCCTTGCCAGAACTCGATGCGCTCGGGCAACAAGCGATAGCCGCCCCAGTGCTCGGGGCAGTGCGGCTGAGTGTCGCTGAACCGCTGTTCGGTGACCTTGAGCAAGTCGTGCAACTCTTCGCGGTCACGGATCACCTTGCTCTGCGGGGAAGCCCAGGCACCCAGGCGGCTGCCCAAGGGGCGCACCTGGAAATAGGCATCCGACTCTTCCGGCGTGACCTTGACCACCCGACCCTCGATGCGTACCTGACGCTCCAGGGTCGGCCAGAAAAAGGTCATGGCCGCGAAGGGCCGCGCCGCAAGCTGATCGCCCTTGGCGCTCTCATAGTTGGTGAAGAAGGTAAAGCCCTGTGCATCCAGGCCCTTGAGCAGCAGGATGCGACAGTGCGGGCGACCGTCCTCGTCGACCGTGGCCAGGGTCATGGCATTGGCCTCCACCGGCGGCTGCTCGGTTTTCACCGCATCGCCGAACCACTGATGGAACAAGGCAAACGGCTCGCTCGGGGCCTGGGCCTCGCTCAAACCATCCCGTGTGTAGTCACGGCGCATATCAGCCAATGCCTGGGTCATGCGACTTTATCCTTCTGGTTCAGCGGATCAGTTTTTTGCCTGGTCGTTCGCAGCCGGTGCAGCGGCCTTGGCTTTGGCCGCTGCGGGTTTCTTGGCAGCTGCCTTGGCCGGGGCCTTTTTCGCGGCTGGCTTGGCGGCGGATTTCTTCGCGCCAGCCTTTTTCGCCGGGGCTTTTGCGACCGGTGCCGGCGCGGGAACGTCCTGCACGGCAACCATTTCAGCCACAGGCAGGGTCTTGCCCGAGTTGTACTTGCTCAGCAAGGCCAACATAGTTGTACGCTGAGTAAACATAATTTCCATGCGACGGTTCAGCGCACGGCCTTGGGTGCTGTCGTTGGCAGCACGCGGCATCATGTCGCCCATGCCACGCAGCATCAGACGGTCCTGCTTGAGGCCGCTGAGGCTGAAAATCGATGCGATGGATTGCGCGCGTTCTTTGGTCAGCGCCTGGCTCGCCGGGGCCGCGCCGGTGGCATCAACGTGACCAAGGACCAGTACGGCGGTCTTCGGGTCGGCTTCAACAGCCTTGGCGACGCGAGTGAACGGGCCCAGGGTGACCGGCAGCAACATCGCCGGGCGTTTCGGGTTGTAGGAACCGTCTACCGGGGCAATCACCACCAGTACGTTGTCGCGACGTTCCAGTTGCAGGTTGCTGTCCTTGATCGCGGCGCGCAGGCGCGGCTCATAGTCGTCCAGCCAGGCCTGGGTGATTTTCGGGTCGGGCATCGGCACGTTGGTCACGTCGACCTTGGCCAATGGCTTAGGCTTGGACGTGCTTTCGAACGGCCACCACCAGTGAGTCTCGGAGTCGCTCTTGGCCACGGCGGGGGCGGCAGGAGCAGCGGCTGGCGCCGGGGTGGCGGCCTTGAGGTCGGCCTTCAGGTCAGCCTTGGCATCGGCGGCCTTTTCGTCGGCGCTCTTGGAGGAGAACGGCCACCAGCTGGAGCCGGTATCCGCTTTGGCCACCGGGGCTGGCGCAGGAGCGGCGGCTACCGGTGCGGCAGGCTTGGCGCCAGCTGCGGCAGCTACCGGTACAGCCGGCTTGGCGCTGGCAGCAGCCGCTACCGGTGCGGCAGGTTTGGCGCCCGCGGCGGGTTTGGCGTCCGGTTTGGCGTCCGGCTTGGCGTCGGTTTGGCTCACTGCGTCCTTGGTAGCAGCCTTGTCAGATCCAAATGACCACCAATGCCCGCCTTCGGCATCATTTTGTGGTGTTTGTGCGCAGCCAGTAATAGATAGGCACAGCGCCAGTGCCAAGGACTTGTTCGATAACATGAGATATCCACAAAATGAGAAAAAACCGAGGGCCTGAATGACCCGTTAAACAGACGCGTCCAGAACATTAAAGTTACAATATTTTGCTCAGCGTCTTCTTATACTTGCATTTGTAACAAAAAAACGTGAAACAGCAAGGGGTTTACAGACAACCGGCCAATATTCTGACCAACTTCTGTGCACGTGGGTCCATAAGTACGTAGGGCCCCAGCGTATTAGTCACAAAACCGAACGCTACATCATGTTCGGGGTCGGCAAACCCCAGCGAACCGCCCGCACCAGGATGTCCAAATGCACGCGGGCCAAGGCCGAAGGTCGCGTTCGGCAATTGCGGTTGATCCAACATGCAGCCCAGGCCGAAACGGGTTTGGGTCAATAAGGTTTTATCGGGCCCGATACTGTGTTCACGGGTCAATTGTTCGAGCATGTCGCTTTCCAGCAAACTACCGTCCAATAAACCACTATAAAAACCCGCCAGGCTACGCGCATTACCGTGACCGTTTGCCGCTGGCTGCTGCATACGCCGCCATTCGGGTTTATTAGTGCTGGTCAGAATAGACGGCGGATTGGCAAATGCCCGCGTCGTCATGGCCGTGGGTTCACGCATCATTACTTGCAGTAAACGTTGCGCGGCTTCATCGCCCATGTTGCCTTTGCCGCGCGCTACATGGGCCACGCGATAAAATTCTTCGTCCGCCAGGCCCACATGAAAATCCAGCCCCAACGGGCGTGCAACCCGCGCCACGATAGACTCGCCCGGCCCACGCCCGTCGGCACGGCGCAGCAATTCCCCGACCAGCCAGCCATAGGTGATCGCTTCGTAGCCGTGGCCTTGGCCCGGCGTCCACCACGGCGCTTCGGCGGCCAAGGTGTCGACCATCAACGACCAGTCGTACAGCGCTTCGGTGGGCAGCATCTCGCGGATCGCCGGCAACCCGGCCTGGTGGCAGAGCAACTGGCGCAAGGTGATCGCTTCTTTACCGGCCGCGGCAAATGCCGGCCAGTAGTTGGCCACTGGCGCATCCAGTTGCAGCTTGCCTTCGGCCACCAATTGCAGGGCCGCAACGGCGGTGAAAGTCTTGGTGCAGGAGAACAGGTTGACGATGGTGTCGCTGTGCCAGGCCTGTGCCCCGTCCTTGTCGGCGGTGCCGGCCCACAGGTCGACCACGGTTTCCCCGCCGATCTGGATGCACAGCGCCGCACCACGTTCCTGCGGGTCATCGAACAACGTGGCGAACGCTTCACGTACCGCTTCGAACTGGAGTTCGTAATGCCCCTGAACCTGCACCTAAGCCCCCTCGGAAAACGCTGTAAAAAGTGGCCGACATTGTTCCAGCCCTTGTAGGATTTGTGAACCCGTCAACACTCAATCAATGACCATTTCCGGCATGCCCACCGGTGTGTCCGGCGCCCTGCCCCGCACCTTTACCGTCATGCCCGGGCTTGCTGCCTTCATGCTCGCGAACCGCGCGGGCCGCCTTGGCCTTTTCGGCCTCCTTGCCCAGTTGGTCGACCGCCGCCAGGTTGCTTCGACGCACGCTGTCGACAAAGCCCTGGAACGGCACATCGGTAATGCCGACCAGACCGAAGTGGCCGTTTTCGCCGTCCAGCAGACGCCCGGTCACGGGCTGGTCCAGGTACTGGAACCAGTGAACGCCGACAATCGACGGCTCGGCCATGGCCTGCTTGAGGAAGTTGGCATACGCGGCGCCGCGATCTTCTTCCTTGGCCAACTGGGTCACACCGCCCCAGAACGGGCCGCGGTCTGCCGAGCCGAAGTTGAATTCGGTGATCAACACCGGCTTGTCCAACGCGCGCAAGGCGGCGAAGTCATAGCCGTCCTGGGGTTTGAGCGTGTACATGTTGAAGCTCAACACGTCGCAATACTGCGCACAGGACGCCACCGCCTCCGGAGTACTCACCGCGTAACGCCCGCCCAGCAGCAACTGGTTGGGCGCGTGCCATTTGAGTGCATCGGCGATGGTCTTGAAGTACGTATCGGCGAAGGTCTTCTGGAAGTGTTTGAAGTCGGCTTCGATTTCCGGGTGCTCAGGATTGGGCATCGGCGGTTCGAAGCCCGGGTCTTCCATCAGTTCCCAGCCCGCCAGGTGGATGCCCCAGGCTTTCGACAGGCCTTCTTCGTTGCGGTATTTGTCGCGCAGTTGCTTGAGGAACGCGCGCTTGGCCGGTACATCGGTGGTCATGCGCAGGGTGCCATAGGCCAGGGCGTAACGGGATTTTGCATCGTCACCGGGACCGGCCCAGGCCAGTTCGTTATCGGCAAAAAAACCGATCAGCCAAGGATCGTCGCGATGATCGCGGGCGGCGATGGCCACGGCGCGCTCGGTGGCCATGGCGAAACGCGGGTCGAACGGGTCGGGCATGCCGCCCCACCAGTCGGTGCCGGTGCTGATGCTGGCGTAATCGCCGACGATCGACAGCGGCAAGGTGTACGGCACGCGGTCCGCGCTGGCCAGTTGCGCAGCGCTCCAGTTGCCGACGGTGTTGAAACCCCAGGCCTGCAGGCGGTCGAGGGTGTGGCTGACCCAGCGCTTCTGGTCGAAACCGTCAGTGTCATACGTGCGCTGCAGGTTGGCGCGGTAGAAGTCGTACCAACGCCCGGCGCCAAAGCTACGCCCTTCGCCGGCGCCGTTACCGGTGCGGTTGTCGCCGCTGCCGTAGTACTTGTCAAAGGGTTCCCCGGCCTTGGGCAGCGCCGCGAACATCCATTCACGGCCCGCCACGTAGGTCTGGTTGTTATCCGAAGCCACGGTGTTGACGCCCAGGGAATAGAACGGATGCCCCTCCGGCGTCACCAGATACCAACGACCATCGCGCTTCTCGGTGCGGAAAAAGCCGCTGGCGTCGAACGCCGGGCCTTTGTTCCAACCGCCGTACTGGTCCAGGGAGGATTTATCCCGCTCGGCCAGCCAAGCCTTGAGCTGTTGCTGCTCCTTGGTGGCGGCGGCCTTGAGTTGCTCGTCGCTGCTGACCTTTTCCGGCCAGCGCGCGCGGGTGGACTGGCCATAGGCATCCACCAGTTCGCTGTAGGCCGCCTTCAGCACCGGCTCGCTGTCCTGCACGCCAAAGCGCTCCAGCAGAATACTTTGGGCGACATTCGGTTTGATCATCGACAGGGTCACCGACACCACCTGGCTGCGGTCGATGTCTCCGGCGCTGCTGGCCAGTAACACGCGCTGGCCGTCGACGCTGATCGGCATCGGCGGGCCGGCCTTCATGCCCTGGCTCAATGGCGAGTTGGCTTGCAGCGGGATCAGCAGGGTCTGGGCCGGACCGGCCGGCAGGTCGATGCGGCTGACCAGGGTCTTGCCGTCGTTGCTCTGCACCTTGACGTACAAGGTCAGCGCCCAGTCCATGGCACTCTGGATACGCAGGCTGATGGCGCTGGATTGCGACCAGTCCCAGGCGCCGGTCTGCGGGCTGAGCACCAGGCTCGGTTCGGCGGCCGGGTTGAAGGTGATGCGGCGCAGCACCTCGCCTTCAGGGGTTTGTTCGGCGTTGTATTGCGGCAGGCTGGCGTCCTGGGTCGCCACTTTGACCACATCGGCAGGTCGGACGAAGTTGAACAACGTTTGTTGCCCGGCGGGCGCGGCCAGCAGTGGCGCAGCGAACAGCAGGGCAAAAAGGGCGGGCAGCGTGCGAATCATACGAGCAAGGTTCTCCCAAACGGCCGATAAATGGCCTGATGACATAATGCGATGGCAGTGAGATAGACCACGAAGTGGGCGATTTTGCCCACTGTGGCTTAAGAAATTTCGCGCCGGAACGGCGGCAAGGCATTCAGGATGGCCTTGCCATAGCGCTGCGTGACCAGACGGCGGTCCAGCAAGGTGATGGTGCCCCGGTCTTCTTCGGTCCGCAGCAAGCGCCCGCAGGCCTGCACCAGCTTCAGGGACGCATCCGGCACCGAGATTTCCATGAACGGGTTGCCGCCACGGGCCTCGATCCACTCGGCCAACGCGGCCTCGACCGGGTCATCCGGCACCGAGAACGGGATCTTGGCGATCACCACGTGTTCGCAGTAGGCACCGGGCAAGTCCACGCCTTCGGCAAAGCTCGCCAGGCCGAACAGCACGCTGGAATCGCCGCCATCGACCCGCGCCTTGTGCTTGTTCAGGGTTTCCTGCTTGGACAGGTTGCCCTGGATAAACACCTGCTTGCGCCAGTCACGGTCGAGGCCGTCGAACACGTCCTGCATCTGTTTGCGCGACGAGAACAGCACCAGGGTGCCGCGTGAACCTTCGACCAGCTCCGGCAAGTCACGGATGATCGCGGCGGTGTGGGCCGGCGCATCCCGAGGGTCGGCCTTGAGGTCTGGCACGCGCAGCACACCGGCGTTAGCGTGATGGAACGGGCTCGGCACCACGGCGGTGACGGCTTTTTTCGGCAGGCCGGCGCGCATGCGGAAGCGGTCGAAGGTGCCCAGGGCGGTCAGCGTGGCCGAGGTGACCAGGCAGCCATACGCCACGTTCCACAGGTTGCGCCGCAGCATTTCCGCCGCAAGGATCGGGCTGGCGTTGACCTCGATATCGAACAGCGCACCGCTTTCCGACAGGGTCAGCCAACGGGCCATGGGCGGGTTGTCTTCCGGGTCTTCGACGGTGAAGGCCGTCCACAACTCCCAGTTGCCCTGGGCGCGGGACAACAGGCTGCCGAACAGTGGGTACCATTCCTCGGCCTGGTTGCTGGCGATGCCGATGTTGACCTCGCCGTCCATGCCTTCCTTGAGCAGGTCGGTCAGGCGGGTGAACAGGTCGGTCAGGCGCGAAAAACCCTTCTTCAGTTCGACGCCCATTTCACGCATGTGCTCGGGGATCAGCCCACCGACAAAGCGATGGCGCGGGCGCTCGCGGCCCTCGACGTCTTCGCCGGGCTTGAAGTCGGCGACCTGCTCGCAGGCGCTGAACATGAACTGCTGCTGGGTCTTGATCTCCCGCGCCAGTTCCGGCACCTGTTCGATCAGCTTGCCCAGGTCGCCGGGCAGCGGGTGCTGGGCCAGCAGTTTGGTGAGGTTCTTGGCGGTGGCCTCCAGCCAGTCGGCGGTGGAGCGCAGGCGCGTGTAATGGGCGAAGTGGCCGATGGCCTTGTCAGGCAGGTGGTGGCCTTCGTCGAATACGTAGAGCGTGTCGCGCGGGTCCGGCAGCACGGCGCCGCCGCCCAGGGCCAGGTCGGCGAGGACCATGTCGTGGTTGGTGACGATCACGTCGACCTTGCCCATGCCTTCGCGCGCTTTATAGAAGGCGCACTGGCCGAAGTTGGGGCAATGCCGGTTGGTGCATTGGCTGTGGTCGGTGGTCAGGCGCGCCCAATCGGCGTCTTCCAGGGCGGTGGGCCAGCTGTCGCGGTCGCCGTCCCATTTATTCCCGGCCAGTTTTTCGATCATGCTGGTAAACAGCTTCTGGCTGACTTCATCGACTTCGATCTTGAAGCCTTCTTCTTCGAACAAGGAGGCCGTGGCGGTTTGCGCGTGGCCTTCCTGCAGCAGCACGTCGAGCTTGGACAGGCACATATAGCGGCCACGGCCCTTGGCCAGGGCGAAGGTGAAGTTCAGGCCGCTGTTGCGCATCAGGTCGGGCAGGTCTTTGTAGACGATCTGCTCCTGCAGGGCGACGGTGGCGGTGGCGATCACCAGGCGCTTGCCAGCGGCCTTGGCGGTGGGAATCGCCGCCAGGCTGTAGGCCACGGTCTTGCCGGTACCGGTGCCGGCCTCGACGGCCACGACCGCGGGGTCACCGCTGCGCCGGCCTTCGTCGTCGGTGTCGATATCCCCGAGGACCTTGGCCACTTCGGCGATCATCAGGCGTTGGCCGTAGCGCGGTTTCAAGCTCTTGGCTTCGAGAAAACGCGAATAGGCGCCCTGGATCGTGGTTTTGAGTTCAGTGCTGATCATGGATAGTCGGGCGCAAAAAACGCTGGATAAATTTTCAGTGGTTCGGATCGACCGCTATCATACCCCGCTAATTAATCCCGCGCAGAACGGAGTACCGCAATGACCGTGTTCAGCCTCGTTTACACCCTGCATGTATTGGCCGCCCTGATCTGGGTCGGCGGCATGTTTTTCGCCTGGATGATCCTGCGCCCGGCCGCTGTGGCGGCCCTCGAGGGCCCTGCCCGGCTCAAGCTGTGGGCGAATGTGTTTCAACGTTTTTTCGTGTGGGTTTGGGTGGCGGTGCTGGTTTTGCCGATCAGCGGTGTCGGCCTGCTGCAACTGCGCTTCAGCGGGTTTGAAACCGCACCGCGTTACGTGCAGGTGATGATGGGCTTGTATGTGGTGATGACGGCGCTGTTCATCCGCATCCAGGCGTTGAAGTTCCCCGAATTGCGCGCAGCGGTGGCGGCTGAAAACTGGCCGGCCGGGGCGGCGGTGCTGGGGCAGATCCGCAAGCTGGTGGGCATTAACCTGCTCGTTGGGTTGGTGCTGGTCGCGATTGCTTCGGCGCGGCCGATGTTCTGAGACGTGCCTTAAACGGCCATCGGGAGCACGCCCCCTCCCACATTTGAAATGCATTCCAAATGTGGGAGGGGGCGTGCTCCCGATGACGTCAGATCGAACGACTCAAAGTCGCTGAATGGTCACAGTTCCCGCAGGCCCGGCCGGCCCCGGCTGCCCTTCCACCCCTGGCCGGCCTTTCTCGCCACCATCGGCGCGGTACACCAGGCAACCCTTGGATTGCCCGCCACGCCCAGGCTTGCCCGCCGTCCCCGCCAAACCGCCCGCGCCGCCATCGACCCAGACCTTGATCTTGTCGCTTGGGAAGTCCTGCGGCAGTTCGACCCGCACCTGCGCACCCGCCGCGCCAGGCAACCCGTCGCCACCGTTATCACCGTTGGCGCCGCGCCCAGCGGAGCCCCAAGTGCAACCCGGGTCTTCGCCGTTGGCGCCGTCCAGCCCGGCATAACCTTGGGCGCCAGCGCCACCACGGGCATCCACCGACAGTTCCTGCGCCGTCAGGGCATTGATGCGCAAGGTCAGGTCACGTCCGGCCCTGGCTGGTTTTTCGTGGGTACCGGGAGCGCCACGCGAGGTGATCTGGCTGCCATGTTCCAGTTGCGCATGCCGCGCCTGCAATTGCAGCCCGGTGCTCCCAGGAGCGATGGCGATGCGTGCTTCGCGGCCCAGGTGCAACTCATCCACCGAGACCTGGCTGATCGTGGCCGGGATGAGCAACGTGCCGTAGTCCGCGACGTCCAGGCGTTCCAACTGCAATACGCTGGTACTGCTGGGCAAGCGCATCAACGAGTTGGTTTCAACACTCACGCTCTGGGCCAGGGCAACGGGGCTGACCAACAGGGCCAACAGAAAAACCTTACGCATCATGGGGCTCCTGAGTGATGGGGAATTTGTTATTTCAAATTTTTCTTTGAGCGCACAGTAACGACTTCTACAGGCGATTTGCCAGTGAAGGATCAAAAAACTTGAGAAGGCGGCGGTTTCAGCGAGGATCGCCAACGATGCCCCTGTGGAATCCCACAGGGGCAAGGCCTGTCAGCGGTTGATCTGGATTTCTACGCGGCGGTTCAGGGCACGGCCTTCAGCGGTTTTGTTGTCAGCCACCGGATGACTTTCGCCCGCACCGGTCACCGACACGAAGTTACTGCGAGGCACACCGGCGCCGATCAGGTAGTCCGTCACCGAATGTGCGCGTTTTTCCGAGAGTGTCTGGTTGTAGGCGTCCTTGCCGACGCTGTCGGTATGCCCGCTGACCCGCAACTGGGCGCTCGGGGCTTCGCGTTTCAGGCGGGTGGCGATGGTGTCGAGCGCGGTTTTATCCGCCGCCGTCAGCTTCGCCGAGTCGAACTGGAAGTGGACATCGCGAATCACGATGGTTTCTTCCTTGACCACAACCACCTCTTCAACCACCGCCGCGGGTGGCGCAGGTGGGCAACCATTGGCATCGACCTGTACGCCTTTCGGCGTGCCGGGGCACTTGTCGCGGCTGTCCGGCACGCCGTCGCCGTCTTCGTCACCATCGCCGTGTACCCAGCAATAGGCGCCGGCCATGCCGCCGATCAACAACGCGCCGTAGCCGGCATAGGCTGAGCTTTCCGTCGCACCGATCGCCGCACCGGTCACGCCGCCCACGGCGGCGCAGGTGGGCCAATCGGTTTTTTGCAAACCTGCACAACCTGTCAATACTCCGGTGAGCAGAACCAAGGGTAGAGCTGTCCGCATGATGCTCATTTGATTTCTCCTGAGGGGATCGGCAGGGGCCGATGGGTGGAGTAAAGACCGCTCCTTTCAACTGCGCCAGTACGCCACACCCCCCGGATTCATTGAGGATGGGCGCACTTGAAGGACTTTTCGCAACCACCCGCTCTAGGCCCGCACGCTCAGCCGCGCTAGTCTCTAGGGTCCTGATGTGAGGATCTCTGATGACCGCTGGTATTTCTTCCCGTACACCCCAGCAAGCCCTGGCTGCCTTGCTCGATTTGCACCAGCCCAAACGCCTGTTGCTGTTGGGTGCCAGCCAGTTCCCGGCGCTGGAGGCCTTTCAAAAGGCGCACCCTGAGACTCAGGTGTCCGTCGCGAGGCCTGGCGCGCTGCCGGCGGACCTCGCGGCGCAGCGTTTTGACCTGGCGCTGGTGGTCGATTGCCTGGAGCACCTGTCAAAACCACAAGGCCTGACCCTGCTGGGCGGCATCCGCAACCTCAATGCCAGCCGCATTGCGGTGCTGGTCGACTTGGCTGCCTGCGACTGGAAAGACACTGACTTCTTCTCCCTGGCCCTGCAGGCCGGCGAGCGCTTCCAGCGCGATGAGCAGGTACTGACGCTGTTTACCTATGATCTGCTTGACTATAAACAGGTGCCGGACTGGCTCAACGCCCGCTTCTGGGCCAACCCGGAAAACTTCGGAAAGTATTGGTGGTAACCCGATGAGTACATCCATTTGCCCCTGTGGCAGCGGCAACCTGCTGGACGCGTGCTGCGGCCATTATCACGCCGGCCACCCGGCGCCGTGCGCCACCGCGCTGATGCGCTCGCGCTACAGCGCCTACGTACTGGGCCTGGTGGACTACCTGGTGGCTACCACGTTGCCTGCGCAGCAGGCCGGCCTGGACCGTGATGCCATCGCCACCTGGAGCGCCCAGAGCACCTGGCTCGGCCTGGAAGTGGAAAGCTCCGAGGTGTTCGGCGGCCAGCCGGAACATGCGTTCGTGACGTTTACCGCGCGCTGGCATGACAGCACCGGCGAACACAGCCACCGCGAACAGTCCTCTTTCGTACAGAATGAGGGACACTGGTACTTCATCGACCCCACCGTGGAAGTGAAGGCCGGACGCAACGATGCATGCGTCTGCGGGAGTGGGCAGAAGTTCAAGAAGTGTTGCTCCAGCTACCTCTAACCACCTCACAGGGATCGCGCCATGCTCCGCACTTACAGCTTGTTGCTGGCGTTGACCCTTGGCTTGAGTGGCTGCGCCTCATGGTTCGAGGACGACGCCCCACCGCCCCACGTCGCCCTGGTGAAGGTCGAAGTGGTGCGGGCCAAGTTGCTCGAACAGAAGTTCAAGCTGTATTTCCGCGTGGATAACCGCGACGACGCCGACCTCACGGTGCGCGGCCTGATCTACAAGGTCACCCTGGGTCGCTTGCTGCTGACCGAAGGCGAATCCAACGAATGGCTCACCGTGCCGCCGCGTGGCCACGCCTTTTTCAAGATCTCGGTACGCACCAACCTCTGGCCGCAGATCCGTGACGTCGTGCAGATGCTGAAAAACCCCGACCGGCCCGTGCCTTATCGGCTGGAAGGCGAGCTGAAAACCGGATTATTCATCGGTAATGACGTGCGCGTGGACCACAATGGCGAGATAATCCCCGGCGATTTTATTCCGGAGCGACATCGATGACTCAGCAACCCCATGTCCATGGTCCTGACTGCAACCACGATCACGATCACCATGATCACGACCACGGCCATGTCCACGGCCCGAACTGCGGCCACGCTCACCAGGAGCCGGTGCGCAACGCCCTGAAAGACGTTGGCCGCAACGATCCATGCCCGTGCGGCAGCGAGAAGAAATTCAAGAAGTGCCACGGCGCTTGAAACCTGGCTACTGAAAATAAGCTTTAGCTCCTGCTTGCGTCGTTTCACCGCGCTCACTAACGTAGCGCCTTTACTGACGCTACCCCCCGCAGGAGCTTTGCCATGGCCTCGCCAGCCCTTTCACATTTTCTTCCCCGGTTCGGCGTTGCCGCGGCAGTGGCCAGTGCATTAAGCCTGGCCGGTTGCCAGCTCCAGAGCACCCAGGACACCCTGCCCCCCGTTACCGGCGTCCAGCCGATCAAGGGCCTCGCGCAGAATGTTTCGATACGCCGCAATGCCCAGGGCATGCCGCTGATTGAAAGCAATACCTTCCACGACGCGCTGTTCAGCCTCGGCTATGTGCATGCCAGCGACCGCATCACGCAGATGGTCACGTTGCGCCTGCTGGCCCAGGGCCGTCTGGCGGAAATGTCCGGCCCCGAGGTGCTGGATGTCGACCGTTTCATGCGCGCGGTCAACCTGAAAAAAAGCGCCGGCGAGCTCTACAACGCCTCGTCGCCGCGCCTCAAGCGCTTCTTTGAAGTGTATGCCCGCGGCGTCAACGCCTACCTGTTCCGCTACCGCGACAAGCTGCCGCCGGACCTGGCCCAGACCGGCTACAAACCCGAGTACTGGAAGCCGGAAGATTCGGCGCTGTTGTTCTGCCTGCTGAATTTCAGCGAGTCGGCCAACCTGCAGGAAGAATTGTCATCGCTGGTGCTGGCGCAAAAGGTCGGTGTCGACAAACTCGCCTGGCTCACCCCAAGCGCGCCGGACGAGCCGATCCCCCTGGCCGAAGCCGACAAGCTCAAGGGCGTGAACCTGAGCCAGATCACCGGCCTGGCCGGGCTGGACACGGTCAGCCAGCAACTGAGCAGCCTCAACTCACTGGCGGTGACCACTTCGAGCAACTGGGCCATCGGCCCGCAACGCAGCCGCAGCGGCAAGAGCCTGCTGGCCAACGACCTCGCCGCCCAGCCGCAAGCCCCGTCGCCATGGAACTACGTGCAGATCCGCGCACCGAAATACCAGGCCGTCGGCGCCTCGATCGCCGGCCTGCCGACCCTGTTGTCCGGCTTCAACGGCAAAGTGGCGTGGAGCATGAGCACGGTCAAGGGCGACACCCAGGACCTGTTCCTGGAAAAGGTCAAACGCCAGGGCAGCGCGCTGTACTACGAGAACAACGGTAAATGGCTACCGGCCGCTGTGCGCAACGAGACCTTTTTCATCAAAGGCCAACGCTCGATTCGTGAGGTGGTGTACGAAACCCGCCACGGCGCCCTGCTCAACAGCAGCCAGGCGCTGACCAGCGGGCTGGGCCTGGCCCTGCAAACGGCGGACTTCAAGGACGACAAGAGCCTTGATGCGTTCTTCGACCTGTCCCGCGCGCAAAACGCCGCCAAGGCCTCGGATGCGACCCGGGAAATCCGCGCCATCGCCTTGAACATGGTGTTCGCCGATGCCAGCAACATCGGCTGGCAGGTTACCGGGCGCTTCCCCAACCGCCGCGAAGGCGAAGGCCTGCTGCCCTCGCCGGGCTGGGATGCGCGCTTCGACTGGGACGGTTACGCCGACGCGATGCTGCACCCTTATGACCAGGACCCGGCCCAAGGCTGGATCGGCACCGCCAACCAACGTACCGCGCCGCGCGGTTATGGCATGCAACTGTCCAACTCCTGGGACGCTCCGGAGCGCAGCGAGCGCCTGGCGCAATTGGCCAATGCCGGCAAGCATGACAGCCGCAGCATGATCGCCATGCAATACGACCAGACCACCACGTTCGCCGCCAAGCTCAAGAACATGTTCCAGGCGCCGGGCATGGCACAGCCGCTGAAACAGGCGATCGCTGCGCTGCCCGCGGCCGAACAGACCAAGGCCCGTGAAGCGTTGAATCGTCTGATGGCGTTTGACGGCCGCCTGGCGCCGACGTCCGCCGACGCAGCGATGTATGAGCTGTTCCTGCAGGAAAGCAGCAAGCAGATCTTCCTCGACGAACTCGGCCCGCAAAACAGCGCCAGCTGGAAAGCCTTTGTCAGCAACGCGAGCCTGTCCTACGCCGCCCAGGCCGACCACCTGCTGGGCCGTGAAGACAGCCCGTTCTGGGACGATGTCCGCACCGCGCAGAAAGAAGACAAGCCGACGATCCTCGCCCGCAGCCTGGCCGCTGCGATCACTGCCGGCGACAGCCAACTGGGTACCGATCACAAGGCCTGGCAGTGGGGCAAACTGCACAGCACCACCTGGAAGAACCGCAATGGCCAGGTGATCCGCGGCCCGCTGGCCAGCGGCGGCGACCACAACACCCTGAACCCGGCGCCGTACAACTGGGGAGAGAGTTTCGACACCACCCAAGTGCCGGCACTGCGCATGATTGTCGACTTCGGCCAGGCAGAACCGATGACGGGCCAGGGCGGTATCGGCCAGTCCGGCAACCCGGTCAGCCCGAACTATGCCAATGGCATCGATCCGTCGCTCAAGGCGCAATACCTGAGCTTCCCGATGCAGCCGCAGAACTTTGACAAGGTGTATGGGAAAGCCAGGCTGACCCTCACGCCCGGCAAATAACCGTACCAACAGGTGGGAGCAGGCAAGACTGCTCCCACATTTTTTAATCTGCGCTCGATCCAAAATAGTGCAGCCTATTTTTCATGCCCATTTTCGGGCACCTCCTATACTCATAGCTCCCTCTTCCCACCTTTTAAAACGATCATTCGGAGCTGCATTCGGAACTATGGTGCAGAAATTGCTACTTGTGATCCGTCTGACACCGTTCAGTAACAGTCCTAAACGCGCCACAAGCGCTTATCTTGGTTTCCAGGGATTACATAATGAAAAAAGCATTGCTGACCCTTTCTGCACTGGCTCTGTGCATGGCCGCTGGTTCCGCCTTGGCCAAGGAATACAAGGAATTGCGTTTTGGTGTCGATCCTTCCTACGCGCCGTTCGAGTCCAAAGCCGCTGACGGCAGCCTGGTGGGCTTCGACATCGACCTGGGCAATGCGATCTGCGCCGAGCTGAAGGTCAAGTGCAAGTGGGTCGAAAGCGACTTCGACGGCATGATTCCAGGCCTCAAAGCCAACAAATTCGACGGTGTGATTTCGTCCATGACCGTCACCGAAGCCCGTATGAAGGCCATCGACTTCTCCAACGAGCTGTTCTCCGGCCCGACTTCGCTGGTATTCAAGAAGGGCGCCGGCTACTCCACACCTGAGTCGCTCAAGGGCAAAACCGTGGGCTACGAGCAAGGCACCATCCAGGAAGCCTATGCCAAGGCCGTATTGGATAAAGCCGGTGTAACCACCAAGGCCTACGCCAACCAGGACCAGGTCTACGCTGACCTGACCTCCGGCCGTCTCGACGCCTCCGTGCAGGACATGCTGCAAGCCGAACTGGGCTTCCTGAAGTCGCCGGCCGGTGCCGGTTACGAAGTCAGCGCGGCCATCGACGACCCATTGCTGCCGTCGAAAACCGCGGTCGGTATCAAAAAAGGTAACACTGAGCTGAAGGCCCTTTTGGATAAAGGTATCAAAGCGTTACACGATGATGGCACCTACGCCAGCATCCAGAAGAAACACTTTGGCGATCTGAACCTGTACAGCGGCAAATAATGCCTGGGGCGCCCCTTCCCGGGAGGGGCGCTGTTTTATCGCCATAGGTCCTGATTTATGTTCGAAGAACTGTTGCAAACCCTCGGGCTGAGCGCGTTCAGTTTGAAGGGTTTCGGCCCGCTGTTGCTGCAAGGCACCTGGATGACCCTCAAGTTGTCGGTGCTGTCCCTGGCCGTCAGCGTGTTGCTGGGCCTGCTCGGCGCCAGCGCCAAACTGTCCAGCCTGCCGTTCCTGCGCATTCCCGCCCAGCTCTACACCACGTTGATTCGTGGCGTGCCCGACCTGGTGCTGATGCTGCTGATTTTCTACAGCCTGCAAACCTGGCTGACCGGTCTTACCGACTTCATGGAATGGGAATACATCGAAATCGACCCATTCAGCGCCGGGGTGATCACCCTGGGCTTTATTTACGGTGCGTACTTCACCGAAACCTTTCGCGGCGCGATCCTCGCGGTGCCCCGTGGTCAACTGGAAGCCGCCACGGCTTACGGCCTCAAGCGCGGGCAGCGGTTTCGCTACGTGACCTTCCCGCAAATGATGCGCTTTGCCCTGCCGGGCATCGGCAACAACTGGATGGTGATGCTCAAGGCCACCGCACTGGTGTCGATCATCGGCCTCGCGGATCTGGTCAAGGCCGCGCAGGACGCCGGCAAGAGCACCTATCAGCTGTTTTACTTCCTGGTGATCGCCGCATTGATCTACCTGCTGATCACCAGTGCGTCCAACTTTGTCCTGCGCCGTCTTGAACGTCGCTATTCGGCAGGCTCGCGGGAGGCCGTGCGATGATCGAACTCTTGCAGGAATACTGGCGCCCATTCCTTTACAGCGATGGCCAGCACATCACCGGCCTGGCCATGACCATGTGGTTGCTCAGCGCCTCGCTGGTGATCGGCTTCCTGGTGTCGATTCCGCTGTCCATCGCCCGGGTGTCGCGCAATCCCTTGGTGCGCTGGCCGGTGCAGTTCTACACCTACCTGTTTCGCGGCACGCCGCTCTATATCCAATTGCTGATCTGTTACACCGGTATCTACAGCATCGCCGCCGTGCGCGCCCAACCGGTGCTGGATGCGTTCTTTCGCGATGCGATGAACTGCACAGTCCTGGCGTTTGCCCTCAACACCTGCGCCTACACCACGGAGATTTTCGCCGGGGCGATCCGCAGCATGGCCCACGGCGAAGTCGAAGCGGCCAAAGCCTACGGCCTCAGCGGCTGGAAGCTGTACGCCTATGTCATCATGCCGTCGGCCCTGCGCCGTTCATTGCCGTACTACAGCAACGAAGTGATTTTGATGCTGCACTCGACGACAGTGGCGTTTACCGCGACGATCCCGGACATTCTCAAAGTGGCCCGGGACGCCAACTCGGCCACGTTCCTCACCTTTCAATCGTTCGGCATCGCTGCGCTGATCTACCTGACCGTGACCTTTGCCCTGGTCGGTCTGTTTCGTCTGGCGGAGCGCCGCTGGCTGGCCTTCCTCGGGCCGAGCCACTAAGGAGCCTTCATGCGTCATCAGGTTCATGAACTGATCGCGCCCGTGCCTGGCACGGCACGGCAGATTCACAGTTTCCACTTCGGCCCGGAGCTGGCCGAACGCAAGGTCTACATCCAGTCGTCACTGCATGCCGATGAATTGCCGGGCATGCTGGTGGCCTGGCACCTCAAGGCGCGCCTGGCGCAACTGGCCGCCGCCGGGCGCTTGCGCAGCGAGATCGTGCTGGTGCCGATCGCCAACCCGGCGGGCCTCGAACAAGTGTTGATGGACATCCCGCTGGGCCGCTATGAGCTGGAAAGCGGGCAGAACTTCAATCGCCTGTTTGTCGACCTCAGTGAAGAGGTGGGCGATCGGGTCGAGGATGTGCTCGGGGATGATCCCCAGCGCAACGTCGAATTGATCCGCACGGCACTGTCCACCGCGCTGGCCACACAAACCGCCGCGACGCAGTTGCAGTCCCAGCGCCTGGTGCTGCAACGCCTGGCTTGCGATGCCGACATGGTGCTCGACCTGCATTGCGATTTCGAAGCCGTGGCGCACCTGTACACCACGCCCGAGGCCTGGCCGCAGGTGGAGCCGTTGGCGCGCTATATCGGCTCGGAGGCCAACTTGCTGGCCACCGATTCCGGCGGGCAATCTTTCGATGAGTGCTTCAGCCTGGTGTGGTGGCAATTGCAGCAACGCTTCGGCGAGCGCTTCCCGATCCCCGTGGGCAGCTTTTCGGTGACCGTCGAGCTGCGCGGCCAGGGTGACGTCAACCACGGCCTGGCCGGCCTCGACTGCCAGGCGATCATCGACTACCTGATTCACTTCGGCGCGATTGCCGGCGACGTGGCACCGCTGCCCGCCCTGCCCTACCCGGCCACCCCGCTGGCGGGAGTCGAACCGGTGGCGACGCCGGTCGGCGGCCTGCTGGTGTTCAGCGCCTTGCCCGGCGAGTACCTCGAAGCCGGGCAACTGATCGCCGAAATCATCGACCCCATTACTGACCGCGTAACGCCTGTGCATTGTCAAAACGCCGGCCTGCTTTACGCCCGTTCGCTACGGCGCATGGCCACTGCGGGGATGGTCATCGGCCATGTCGCAGGCTCAGAGGCCTACCGCAGCGGCTACCTACTTTCGCCTTGAGGATGCACGCCCCATGTACAAACTGACCGTTGAAGGCCTGCATAAAAGCTATGGCGACAATGAAGTGCTCAAAGGCGTCTCGCTCAAGGCCAAGACCGGTGACGTGATCAGCCTGATCGGCGCCAGCGGCTCGGGCAAGAGCACCTTCCTGCGCTGCATCAACTTTCTGGAAACCCCCAACGACGGCGCGATGACCCTGGATGACAAGCCGATCCGCATGGTCAGCGACCGCCACGGCATGCGTGTGGCCGACGATGACGAGCTGCAGCGCCTGCGCACACGCCTGGCGATGGTGTTCCAGCACTTCAACCTGTGGAGCCACATGAGCGTGCTGGAAAACATCACCATGGCCCCGCGCCGGGTGCTGGGCTGCAGTAAGAAAGACGCCGAAGAGCGTGCCCGTCGCTACCTGGACAAAGTCGGACTGCCGGCCCGCGTGGCCGATCAATACCCGGCATTTCTCTCCGGCGGCCAGCAGCAACGCGTGGCCATCGCCCGCGCCCTGGCGATGGAACCGGAAGTGATGCTGTTCGACGAACCCACCTCGGCCCTCGACCCGGAGCTGGTGGGCGAAGTGCTGAAGGTGATCCAGGGCCTGGCCGAGGAAGGCCGCACCATGATCATGGTGACCCACGAGATGAGCTTTGCGCGCAAGGTGTCGAGCCAGGTGCTGTTCCTGCACAAGGGCCTGGTGGAAGAGCAAGGCACGCCGGAGGATGTGCTGGGCAACCCGAAAAGTGAGCGCCTGCAACAGTTCCTGAGTGGCAATCTGAAGTAAGCCTTCGCTGATCTTCCCACACGCCCCAGCGCCGCCTAAGCGCTCTGAGAGCCCGCCCAGCCGGCCCATGCGCTTGAGCGCGGCAATCCACGATAAGCGCGCAGGCAGCCCGCTGCCCGCGTTTTGGGGCTTTGCTGGGGATACTGAGTGCAACACGGCGGATATTTGTGATCGGCCGCCAGGAGAAATGGCCAGCCCGCGGAAGGACTGACCACATTCCAATCTGCAGGCATCAGGCCATCGGCGCGGGTGGCGGCTCGTCCGGAAGGGTCGGTTCGCCAGGTTCGTCGGGTTCGGTAGGGTACGGGGAATCGGGCTCAGGTTGACCGGGGATACCACCCGCATAAGCAGGGTCGGCCATCAGGGACCAGGCCAGAACACCAATCTGGTTGGGTTCAAGCCGGGCGAGTTCGGCGCTGATTCGCGGGTCGAGTTTCATAAGGTACTCCTCAAGCGTGGCTCGGCGCGCATTGCACGCACCGAAGCAGTACACCCAATAGAGTCACTTTCCGCAGACTAATTCCCTTTACGCGTAGGAGCTTTCGATCAAGCGCGTGGCAAGGTGACGCCGCGCTGGCCCTGGTACTTGCCAGCACGGTCCTTGTAGGACACTTCACAGGCCTCATCGGACTGCAGGAACAGCATCTGCGCCACGCCTTCGTTGGCGTAGATCTTCGCTGGCAGGGTGGTGGTGTTGGAGAATTCCAGGGTGACGTGACCTTCCCACTCAGGCTCAAGCGGCGTCACGTTGACGATGATGCCGCAGCGCGCGTAAGTGCTTTTACCCAGGCAGATGGTCAGCACGTCGCGGGGAATACGGAAGAACTCCACGGTGCGCGCCAGGGCGAAGGAGTTGGGCGGGATGATGCACACGTCGCTCTTGACGTCGACGAAGCTCTTTTCGTCGAAGTTCTTCGGATCGACGATCGCCGAGTTGATATTGGTGAACACCTTGAACTCATCGGCACAACGCACGTCGTAGCCGTAGCTGGAAACACCATACGAAATCACGCGATCGGCGTCGTCACCACGGATCTGGCGCTCAACGAACGGTTCGATCATGCCGTGCTCTTGCGCCATGCGGCGAATCCACTTGTCCGATTTGATGCTCATGGCGGGTGTCCTGATAGCGAGGTGGAAAAATTCTGTTGGGCATCTTACCGGGGCAGGCGTTGGGGTTCAAAGGGCGTGGGGCTTTTGTTGACGAATGTGTTGATCAATGCCCGCCTTGTACAAGCCGCGCCCATTGGGGCCGGGACCCGAATCGGCGTGCACGACGGACGTAAATACCACCGCCAGTCACGAAATTAGAGAAACCTTCGGAAATACCATTGGCACGTTCCGGAAAAAGGGTTAAGGTGGCGCCACTGTGCTGCTTGTGTCACTGAGAATCTCTACACGATATGTTGAATTTCGATCCAACCATCTCCAAGAATTTTTCCTGCTCTTTGCACTCAGTCTCGGCCAGGGCTTTTCCTGAGTCGCAGTTAACTTTGTCCAAGGAGATACACCATGTCTAATCGCCAAACTGGTACCGTTAAGTGGTTCAACGATGAAAAAGGCTTCGGCTTCATCACTCCACAATCCGGTGACGACCTGTTCGTTCACTTCAAAGCTATCCAATCCGACGGCTTCAAAAGCCTGAAAGAAGGCCAACAGGTTTCTTTCATCGCTACCCGCGGTCAGAAAGGCATGCAAGCTGAAGAAGTTCAAGTTATCTAACTTGTACTGACTCAGTCGAAAGAACCCCGCCCTTAAAAGCGGGGTTTTTTTATGCCTGGGATTTGGGCATGCATGAGCGCAAAAAATATGGGAGGGGGCTTACTCCCGATGGCAGTGGGTCAGTCAATACATCCAGTGACTGATCCACTGCCATCGGGAGCAAGCCCCCTCCCACATTCAGACTGCGTCGTTACTGAAACAACGACTCGCTCGACAAGCCGTTCTTCTCCAGGATCTCACGCAAGCGCTTGAGCCCTTCTACCTGGATCTGCCGCACCCGCTCACGGGTCAAGCCGATCTCCAGGCCTACATCCTCCAGGGTGCTGCTCTCATGACCGCGCAGGCCGAAGCGGCGAATCACCACCTCGCGCTGCTTGTCCGTAAGCTCCGACAACCACTGGTCAATGCTTTGGGAAAGATCATCGTCCTGCAACAGCTCGCAAGGGTCTGTCGGGCGATCATCCGTCAGGGTGTCCAGCAGGGTTTTGTCCGAATCCGGGCCCAGCGAGACGTCGACCGAAGACACGCGCTCGTTAAGACCGAGCATGCGCTTGACCTCGCCCACCGGCTTTTCCAGCAGGTTGGCGATTTCTTCGGGAGAGGGTTCATGATCGAGTTTTTGTGTCAGCTCACGCGCCGCCCGCAGGTAGACGTTGAGCTCCTTGACCACATGGATCGGCAACCGGATCGTGCGGGTTTGATTCATGATCGCCCGTTCGATGGTCTGACGAATCCACCAGGTGGCATAGGTCGAGAAGCGGAAGCCGCGTTCGGGGTCGAACTTCTCCACCGCCCGGATCAAGCCCAGGTTGCCCTCCTCGATCAGGTCCAACAGGGACAGCCCGCGATTGACGTAGCGTCGGGCGATTTTCACCACCAGGCGCAGGTTGCTTTCAATCATGCGCTTGCGCCCAGCCGGATCACCCTTTTGCGACAAGCGCGCAAAATGGACTTCTTCTTCGGGAGTCAGCAGAGGGGAAAAGCCGATTTCATTGAGGTACAGCTGGGTCGCATCGAGCGCCCGCGTGTAGTCAATGTACTTATGTTGCTTTAACGCAGTGGAGTTCTTGGATTTGGTGCGAACTGAAGGTACAGCCATTCCCTCATTCGACATCGATTCCATAGCGATGCCGGTCTCCGTAAGGAGAACCTCATCGTCGATGTCAAACTCCGGCGCTTCTTTACTGAGAGCCATTGTTATAGTCCTTTGGTGAGTTCGACCTCAAGCTCAAGCGACGCCTTTATCCTTGGCAACGCTGGAGCCTGTTCCTTCTACGTGAGGGAACAGGCTGGCAACACATCAACGACGGGGTAGGAATTGCAGAGGATCTACAGGTTTCCCTTGGCGGCGAATCTCAAAGTGCAGTTTCACCCGGTCTGTACCAGTTGACCCCATTTCGGCAATTGTCTGTCCGACTTTGACCTGCTGCCCCTCCCGAACCAACAGCCTACGGTTGTGGCCGTAAGCACTGACGTAGGTATCGCTGTGTTTGATGATGACCAGCTCGCCGTAGCCCCGCAAACCACTCCCGGCGTACACCACTGTCCCATCAGATGCAGCTAAAACAGGCTGTCCCAAATCCCCGGCGATATCAATGCCTTTATTCAAACTACCGTTTGAAGAGAATTTTCCAATCAATACGCCGTTCGACGGCCATCCCCAGCCGGTCGGCGCAGGCCCCGCAGGCGGCAGCGGCGCGGCTGCCGGTTTGCTCGCAACCGCAGGCGCGGCGCTGCCTGCAGGCCGCGTGATGATCGTGGTTTTGCTCGAGGACGAGGGCGAAGATGTGGTGTTTGTCACCACTGACGTCGGTGTTGAACCGGTGCGTCCATCGAAGCGAATCGTCTGACCCGGATGTATCGTGTAGGGCACCGGAATATTGTTGCGCGCGGCGAGCGCCTTGTAGTCCCAGCCATAGCGGAAGGCAATCGAAAACAGCGTATCGCCCTTGCGCACCACATACTGCCCCGTGGTCACGGTCGGCTTCTGCGGCGCGGCATTCGTGCGATCAACCACCCTCGCGCCCCCGGAAGGCGTGCTCGAACAAGCCGCCAATAAGGAACTCAAGACAAGGCCAAGCACCAGTCGCTGAAAGCTTGTTTTACTCATACGCTGCGCAAGACCTGTGAGACTCACCCGCCGCTCCCTTTGTGGTGGCTGAACATGAATGCCTGTATCAGGCTTGAAATATGTCGTAAGTATAACTGGGCATTGGCTTTTTACTGGCACACGACTGAAACGAAAGATTCATCGCGTTTAAAACCAACGACCGATCATGTTGACTCTATAGACCCCGCCGTAAGACACATCGCCGCCAACAGAATTCACTGCTCGCGAATAAATGATCAGGCCAGCGGGCCATTGAGCAACGGCACGAAGCGCACGGCGCCGAGCACATGCCGGGAAAAGCCTTCGTCTTCACGGATAATGAGCATCAATTGTTGCACTTCGCCGGAACCCACCGGGATCACCAGCCGACCGCCGGGGGCCAGTTGATCGAGCAACGCCTGCGGTACATCGGTGGCGACCGCGGTGACGATGATGCCGTTATACGGCGCCAGCGCCGGCCAGCCTTCCCAGCCATCGCCCCAGCGGAACACCACGTTGCGCAGGTTCAGTTCCACCAGGCGTTCCTTGGCGCGATCCTGCAGCACCTTGATGCGCTCCACCGAGAACACGCGCTCCACCAACTGCGACAGCACGGCAGTCTGGTAGCCGGAACCGGTGCCGATCTCCAGCACCTTGTCCAACGGGCCCGCCGCCAGCAGCAGCTCGCTCATGCGCGCAACCATATACGGCTGGGAAATGGTCTGGTTATGCCCGATCGGCAACGCCGTGTCTTCGTAGGCGCGATGGGCCAGGGCCTCATCGACAAACAGGTGCCGGGGCGTGCGCCGGATCACTTCCAGTACCTGGGCGTTGGACAGGCCCTCTTCGTACAGGCGCTGGATCAGACGCTCGCGGGTGCGCTGGGAGGTCATCCCGATGCCGCGACGCAACAGGTCGTCTTGTTCACGAGCCATCAGCGCAAGTCCTCCAGCCAGCCATCGAGACTACTGAAGGCATCACTGAAGGTGCGATCGAGCTGCAACGGGGTAATCGATACATAGCCTTGCATCACCGCATGAAAGTCAGTGCCCGGCCCACCGTCTTCGGCATCGCCCGCAGCGGCGATCCAATAACCTTCCTTGCCACGCGGGTCGACCACCTTCAACGGCGCCGCCGCGCGGGCGCGATGGCCCAGGCGCGTGAGCTGGATACCGCGAATATGCTCGAGGGGCAAGTTGGGGATATTGACGTTAAGCACCGTCCGGGGCGGCAGATCGAGGGAACCGTGGGCCTCCACCAGCTTGCGCGCGAAATGCGCGGCCGTCGGCAGGTTGTCCAATTGACGCGAGGTCAACGAAAAGGCAAACGAGGTCCGCCCCAGGAAACGCCCTTCCAGGGCCGCCGCCACCGTGCCGGAATACAGCACGTCATCCCCCAGGTTGGCGCCGAGGTTGATGCCCGACACCACCAGGTCCGGCTCCTGATCCAACAAACTGTTGATCGCCAGGTGTACGCAGTCGGTGGGGGTGCCGTTCACGCTGATATAGCCATTGGCCAGAACGTGCACGTGCAGCGGACGGTCGAGCGTCAGCGAACTGCTGGCGCCGCTCTTGTCCTGGTCGGGGGCAACCACCACGCACTCGGCGTAATCCGCCAGCGCAGCATGAAGCGCGGCGAGGCCGGGTGCGGTGGCACCGTCGTCATTTGATATCAGAATACGCATGGGCTGTCCGTCTGCCCCACCGGCACCAGATCAACAAGCTCGCGCACCAAGACAGTGGCGAAGCATCCGGCCGGCAGGACGAATTCCAATTGCAGAATGTCAGGCCCGGGATAATGCCACGTCAACCCGCCAATGGGCAGTCGCAGAATGCGACGTTCCTGGCTCATGCCGGCATTCACCAGCCAATCGCGCAGGTCGGCCTCACTGGCGGCAACCGCCTGCTCCAGCGCATGGGTTGCACCGCTGGCTGGCGAATCGCCTTCGCCCCACTGCGGTCCGGTGGGGTGCAGATCGAGGATCGCCAGGCGCGGATCGCTGCATTCAGCCTCCCCCGCCGGGAAAAAACTGCGGCTGTCGGTGAAGGCCAGCAGATCGCCGACCTGCGCACGCTGCCAGGAACCGTCCGCGACACGGGCCGCCAACACTTTGTTGAAGAGGTAACTGCGCGCCGTCGACAGCAACCGCGAACGCACGTTGCGCTGCTCCGGCAAGGCCTTGCGGGCCGCCCACTCACGCGCATCCACCACATTGCCGCCGTTGTGGCCAAAGCGCTGGGTGCCGAAATAATTGGGAATGCCGTGCTGGGCGATCAGTTGCAAGCGCGCTTCGATGGCCGCGTGATCCCCCGCCAGTTGCGTCAGGCGCAAGGTAAAACCGTTGGCCGAATGAGCACCGCGTTGCAGCTTGCGCTTGTGGCGGCCGGTCTTGAGGATCTTGAGGGTGTCGTTTTCCGCGCCGCTCAGGTCCGGATCGGCCTTGCCCGGCAGTTGCACACTGAACCACTGGCGGGTCAACGCCTGGCGATCCTTGAGCCCGGCATAGCTGACGGTGCGCAACGGCACGCCGGCGGCCTTGGCGATCCGGCGCGCGGCTTCTTCGGTGTTGAGGCCACGCTTTTCCACCCACAGCCACAGGTGCTCACCCTCACCGCTCAGCGGGATATCGAGCACTTCGTCGACCTGGAAATCTTCCGCGGTAGCCTTCAGCACGGCGCTGCCCAAGGCCTCGCCATAGGCCCGCGGGCCCAGCAGTTGCAAGTCGTTCATGCGCGCAGCAACAAAGCGACGGAATGTACCGCGATGCCCTCTTCACGACCGGTAAACCCGAGCTTTTCGGTGGTGGTGGCTTTCACGTTCACTTGATCCAATTCAATGTGCAGATCCGCCGCGATCAGCGCGCGCATCGACTCGATGTGGGGGGCCATTTTCGGCGCCTGGGCCACGATGGTGTTATCGACGTTGCCGACCTTCCAGCCTTTGGCGTGGATCAGGCCGACCACATGGCGCAGCAATACCCGGCTGTCCGCGCCCTTGAAGGTCGGGTCGGTGTCCGGAAAGTGCTTGCCGATATCGCCGAGCGCCGCGGCGCCGAGCAAGGCGTCGCTCAACGCGTGCAGCAGGACATCGCCGTCGGAATGAGCCAGCAACCCATGGTGGTGCGCGATCCGCACGCCGCCCAGGGTGATGAAATCGCCTTCAGCGAAACGGTGCACATCGTAGCCGTGGCCAATACGCATAAAAAAACGCCCCGATTTAATTCAGGGCGTGATTCTACCTACTTTTGTCGCATATTAACCGAGCAAAGCACGGCCATGATGTCGCAAATGATCTTCGATGAAGCTGGCGATAAAGAAGTAGCTGTGGTCGTAGCCCGGTTGCAGGCGCAGTTCGAGCGGATGGTTGGCCGCTTTCGCCGCTTGCTGCAGGGCTTCGGGCTTGAGCTGCACCGCGAGGAAGTCGTCGCGGTCGCCCTGGTCCACCAGCAACGGCAGCTTTTCCGCGGCTTCGCTGATCAGCACGCAAGCATCCCACTCGCGCCACTTCGAGCGCTCTTCGCCCAGGTAACGGGAGAAGGCTTTCTGGCCCCATGGGCAATCCATCGGGTTGTTGATCGGCGAAAACGCCGACACCGATAGGTAACGCCCGGGGTTGCGCAATGCACATACCAGCGCACCGTGGCCGCCCATGGAGTGGCCGCTGATACCGCGCTTCTGCGAAGCCGGGAAATGCGCCTCAACCAACGCCGGCAATTCCTGCACCACGTAGTCATGCATCCGATAGTGCTTGGCCCAGGGTTCCTGGGTGGCATTCAGATAGAAACCGGCCCCCAGGCCGAAATCCCAGGCGTTGTCCGGATCGCCCGGCACCCCAGGACCACGCGGGCTGGTGTCCGGCGCAACAATGATCAGCCCCAGTTCGGCCGCCATGCGCTGGGCGCCGGCTTTCTGCATGAAGTTTTCATCGGTGCAGGTCAACCCGGACAGCCAGTACACCACCGGCAGCTTGCCGCCCTGCTCCGCTTGCGGCGGCAGGTAGACGGCGAAGGTCATGTCGCAACCGAGCACCTCGGAATGATGCTTGTAGCGTTTATGCCAGCCGCCGAAGCTCTTCTGGCACGACAGGTTTTCCAGACTCATGGCCGACCTCAAAAGTGAATGACGGTACGAATGCTCTTGCCTTCATGCATCAGATCAAACGCTTTGTTGATGTCTTCCAGGCCCATGGTGTGGGTGATGAAGGTGTCCAACGGGATCTCGCCGTTCTGGGCCATTTCCACGTAGCTGGGCAGCTCGCTGCGACCACGCACGCCGCCAAAGGCCGAACCGCGCCAGACGCGGCCGGTCACCAGCTGGAATGGACGGGTGGAAATTTCCTGACCAGCACCGGCAACGCCGATGATCACCGATTCGCCCCAGCCTTTGTGGCAGCACTCGAGGGCGGCGCGCATCAGTTGCACGTTGCCGATGCACTCGAAGGAAAAGTCCACGCCGCCGTCAGTCAAATCGACAATCACGTCCTGGATCGGGCGATCGTAGTCTTTCGGGTTGATGCAGTCGGTGGCGCCCAGTTGCTTGGCGATTTCGAACTTGGCCGGGTTGATGTCGATGGCGATGATGCGACCGGCCTTGGCTTTTACCGCGCCGATCACCGCCGACAGGCCGATACCGCCCAAGCCGAAGATGGCGACGGTATCGCCGGGCTTGACCTTGGCAGTGTTGATCACCGCACCGATGCCGGTGGTGACGCCACAGCCGAGCAGGCAGACTTTTTCCAGCGGCGCGTCTTTAGGAATCTTCGCCACGGAAATTTCCGGCAGCACGGTGTACTCGGAAAAGGTCGAGGTGCCCATGTAGTGGAAAATCGGCTGACCCTTGTAGGAGAAACGCGTGGTGCCATCGGGCATCAGGCCTTTGCCCTGGGTGGCACGAATCGCCTGGCACAGGTTGGTCTTGCCCGACAGGCAGAATTTGCACTTGCCGCACTCCGGGGTGTAGAGCGGGATCACATGGTCGCCGACCGCAACCGAGGTCACGCCCTCGCCGATCGCCTCAACCACCGCACCGCCTTCATGGCCGAGAATCGACGGGAAGATGCCTTCCGGGTCGGCGCCCGACAACGTGTAGGCGTCGGTATGGCACACGCCGGACGCAACCACGCGCAACAGCACTTCGCCGGCCTTGGGCATGGCGACATCCACTTCTACGATCTCGAGGGGCTTCTTGGCTTCGAAGGCTACGGCGGCGCGGGACTTGATCATCCGGGTTTCTCCTGGGAGTTAAAAACTAAGACGGCGAGTGTAAAACATGCCCCGCTGATTAATAATCCAGGCAAAAGCAAAACTTTATTGCTGTACAGGGATAATCGCCATGCTGGAAAACCGCTGGGAAGGCATCGATGAGTTCGTCGCCGTCGCTGAATGCAGCCAATTCACCGCGGCGGCGGAACGCCTTGGGGTGTCTTCGTCGCACATCAGCCGGCAAGTGGCTCGCCTGGAAGAACGGCTGCAAACGCGCTTGCTGTATCGCAGTACGCGCAAGGTGACCCTGACCGAAGCCGGCCAGACCTTTCTGCAACACTGCCAGCGCCTGCAGGATGGCCGCGAAGAGGCCCTGCGCGCCGTCGGCGACCTCGCCAGCGAGCCCAAGGGCATGCTGCGCATGACCTGCGCCGTGGCGTATGGCGAACGATTCATCGTGCCGCTGGTGACGCGGTTCATGGGGCTTTACCCGCAACTGCGGGTGGACATCGAACTGAGCAATCGTCAGTTGGACTTGGTACACGAAGGCCTCGACCTGGCGATTCGCCTGGGACGCCTGCAAGACTCGCGCATGGTCGCCAGCCGCCTGGCGCCGCGCCGCATGTACTTGTGCGCGTCGCCGTCCTACCTGGCGCGGTATGGGCGGCCGCACAGTTTGTCGGAATTGACTCGGCACAACTGCCTGATCGGCAGCTCGGACATCTGGCAACTGGCCCAGGACGGGCGCGAATTTTCCCAAAGGGTGCAGGGCAACTGGCGCTGCAACAGTGGGCAGGCGGTGTTGGACGCGGCGTTGCAAGGGGTGGGCTTGTGTCAGTTGCCGGACTATTACGTGCTCGAGCATTTGCACAGTGGCGCGCTGGTGTCGTTACTGGAAGCGCATCAGCCGCCGAATACGGCGGTGTGGGCGTTGTATCCGCAGCAGCGGCATTTGTCGCCGAAGGTCAGGAAGCTGGTGGATTATTTAAAGGCAGGGTTGGCCGAACGGCCGGAGTACGGTACTGAGCATTGATGGCGTTTATCGTTTATGTAGGAGCGAGCTTGCTCGCGAAAAACTTGAGAGCGCCGCTTCAATCCAGATTGTCCGCGTTATCGTTGACGTTTTTCGCGAGCAAGCTCGCTCCTACAGCCGATTGGCCCAGCGTAGTCGCAGCCATTCCAGGTCCTCGGGCCGGGTCACCTTGATATTGTCCGAGCGCCCTTCGATCAGGCGCGGCGCCTGGCCAGACCATTCCATGGCCGACGCTTCGTCGGTAATGACCGCATCGGCCACAAGGCTGTCGGCCAGCGCACGGTGCAGCGCACCCAGGCGGAACATCTGCGGCGTGTAGGCCTGCCAGATCAAGCTGCGGTCAACGGTCTCGATGACGCGACCATGCTTGTCTACACGCTTGAGGGTATCGCGGGCCGGCACAGCCAGCAGGCCACCCACCGGATCGTCCGCGAGTTCGGCGAGCAGTTTGTCGAGATCGTCACGACTCAGGTTAGGCCGCGCCGCATCATGCACCAAGACCCAATCATCATCGCTGGCACCCAGGGCATTGAGCTGCAGCAACGCATTGAGTACCGAGCCCGAACGCTCCGAGCCACCGTCCGCCCGCTGGATACGCGGGTCAGCGGCACACGCGAGGTGAGGCCAGTAAGGGTCATCAACAGCAAGACTGACCACCAGGCCCTTGAGCGAGGGGTGGTCGAGAAAACAGCCAAGGCTGTGTTCGAGAATAGTGCGCCCGCCCAGTTGCAAGTACTGCTTGGGACGGTCCGCAGCCATACGGGCACCGATGCCCGCGGCAGGAATCACGGCCCAGAAGGCCGGCAAACGGTGATTCATTGGGCCAACTGGTAGAGGGTTTCGCCCTCCTTGACCATGCCCAACTCATGGCGAGCCCGCTCTTCGACGGTCTCCGTGCCTTTTTTCAGCTCAAGCACCTCGGCATCGAGAACGCGATTGCGCTCCAGCAGGCGTTCGTTTTCGGCGTGCTGGTCGGCAATTTGCTGGGTCAGGTCTTTTACCTGCGCAAAGCTGCCATTACCCACCCATAGGCGGTACTGCAGGCCAGCCAGCAACAAGAGCAAGACGAGGAACAACCAATTGGGACTGCGCATCGAATATCGGGTATCCAGTGAAAAAAGACCGCCATACAAAACTTTTGCAGCAACGGATAGCACGAAGCCTGGAAGACCCAGGCTTGTGCTTGATCGTCATCAGATTAGCGTCGAATTTCACACTCTCGTGATTTTTCCGACACAATCTGCCGACTTTTTACCATTTACTGATCAGCCGCGAAACTCGCTGCGACCGTTGTACTTGGCTTTACCCGCCAGTTGCTCTTCGATACGCAGCAATTGGTTGTACTTGGACACGCGATCGGAACGGCACAGCGAGCCGGTCTTGATCTGGCCCGCCGACGTGCCCACGGCCAGGTCGGCAATGGTCGAGTCTTCGGTTTCGCCGGAGCGGTGCGAGATCACGGCGGTGTAGCCCGCAGCCTTGGCCATCTGGATGGCTTCCAGGGTTTCGGTCAGGGTGCCGATCTGGTTGAACTTGATCAGGATCGAGTTGGCGATCTTCTTGTCGATGCCTTCTTTCAGGATCTTGGTGTTGGTCACGAACAGGTCGTCGCCCACCAGCTGGATTTTTTCGCCGATCTTGTCGGTGAGGATTTTCCAGCCGTCCCAGTCGGACTCGTCCAGGCCGTCTTCGATCGAGATGATCGGGTAGCGCTGGGTCAGGCCCTTGAGGTACTCGGCAAACCCTTCGGAGTTGAACACCTGGCCTTCGCCGGACAGGTTGTACTTACCGTCTTCGTAGAATTCGCTGGCGGCGCAGTCCAGGGCCAGGGTCACGTCGGTGCCCAGGGTGTAACCGGCGTTGGCCACGGCTTCGGAGATGACTTTCAGTGCATCTTCGTTGGACGCCAGGTTCGGCGCGAAACCACCTTCGTCACCCACGGCGGTGCTCAGGCCACGGGCCTTCAGCACAGCCTTGAGGTGATGGAAAATCTCGGTGCCCATGCGCAGGCCTTCGGAGAAGGTCTTGGCGCCAACCGGCTGCACCATGAATTCCTGGATGTCGACGTTGTTATCGGCGTGCTCGCCGCCGTTGATGATGTTCATCATCGGCACCGGCATCGAGTACACACCCGGAGTGCCGTTGAGGTTGGCGATGTGGGCGTACAGCGGCAGGTCCTGGTCCTGCGCGGCGGCCTTGGCGGCGGCCAGGGACACGGCGAGGATGGCGTTGGCACCCAGGCTGCCTTTGTTTTCAGTGCCGTCGAGTTTGATCATCGCGTGGTCCAGGGCTTTCTGGTCCAGCGGGTCTTTGCCCAGCAACAGGTCGCGAATCGGACCGTTGATGTTGGCTACCGCCTTGAGGACACCCTTGCCCAGGTAACGGCTCTTGTCGCCATCACGCAGTTCCAGCGCTTCGCGGGAACCTGTGGAAGCACCGGACGGCGCGCAAGCGCTGCCGATGATGCCGTTATCGAGAAGCACGTCGGCTTCGACGGTGGGGTTGCCACGGGAGTCGAGAACTTCACGACCTTTGATGTCGACGATTTTTGCCATTGTTGTAAACACTCCAAAGTTGACGAAAATGCTCTATACCGCTCGATTTAACTTGTCGCGCACATTGCAATATTTGGAACGAACTTGCCAGTAATAGTGCCCTCTCGGGCCTCATCGCGAGCAAGCTCGGCTCCTACACGGAGAAATGGCGCTTACGCGGTCTCTACCGTCGGAAAACTCTTGACCAGTTCGTCCAACTGCTTGAGCTGGGCCAGGAATGGCTCCAGTTTGTCCAGGCGCAGGGCGCAAGGACCGTCGCATTTGGCGTTGTCCGGGTCCGGGTGGGCTTCCAGGAACAGGCCGGCCAGGGACTGGCTGATGCCGGCCTTGGCCAGGTCCAATACCTGGGCACGACGCCCGCCAGCGGAGTCGGCGCGGCCACCCGGCATTTGCAGCGCGTGGGTCACGTCGAAGAACACCGGGTATTCGAACTGTTTCATGATGCCGAAACCGAGCATGTCCACCACGAGGTTGTTGTAGCCGAAGCTCGAACCGCGCTCGCAGAGGATCAACTGGTCGTTACCCGCTTCCACGCACTTGTTCAGGATGTGCTTCATTTCCTGGGGCGCGAGGAACTGGGCTTTCTTGATATTGATCACCGCACCGGTCTTGGCCATGGCGACCACGAGGTCGGTCTGGCGCGACAGGAAGGCCGGCAACTGGATGATGTCGCACACCTCGGCGACCACGGCAGCCTGTTCAGGCTCGTGAACGTCGGTGATGATCGGCACGCCGAAGGCTTGCTTGATGTCCTGGAAGATCCGCATGCCTTCTTCAAGGCCCGGGCCGCGATAGGAGGTCACGGACGAACGGTTGGCCTTGTCGAAGCTGGCCTTGAACACATAAGGGATACCCAGTTTCTGGGTAACCTTGACGTACTCTTCACAGACCTGCATCGCCATGTCGCGGCTTTCCAGCACGTTCATGCCGCCGAACAGCACCATGGGCTTGTCGTTGGCAATCTCGATGTCGCCTACGCGAATGATCTTCTGGGCCATCAGCTTCACGCCTTCTTCTGATGTTGCGTCAGTGCTGCTTTAACGAAACCGCTGAACAACGGGTGACCGTCGCGCGGCGTCGAGGTGAACTCAGGGTGGAACTGGCAGGCCACGAACCATGGATGATCCGGCGCCTCGACCACTTCGACCAGCTTGCCGTCACCGGAGCGACCGGAGACTTTCAGGCCGGCTGCTTTGATCTGCGGCAGCAGGTTGTTGTTCACTTCGTAGCGGTGACGGTGACGCTCGACGATCACGTCCTTGCCATAGCAGTCGTGGACCAGCGAACCCGGCTCCAGCAGGCAGTCTTGCGCACCGAGGCGCATGGTGCCGCCCAGGTCAGACGATTCGGTACGGGTTTCAACGGCGCCGGTGGCGTCTTCCCACTCGGTGATCAGGCCTACGACCGGGTGGCCGCTGGAATGATCGAACTCGGTGGAGTTGGCGTCTTTCCAACCCAGCACGTTACGAGCGAACTCGATAACGGCCACTTGCATGCCCAGGCAGATCCCCAGGTACGGCACCTTGTGCTCACGAGCGTACTGCACGGCGGTGATCTTGCCTTCCACGCCACGCAGGCCGAAACCGCCTGGAACGAGGATCGCGTCGACGCCTTCGAGCAGCGCGGTGCCTTGGTTCTCGATGTCTTCGGAATCGATATAGCGCAGGTTGACCTTGGTACGGTTGCTGATGCCGGCGTGGCTCATCGCTTCGATCAGCGACTTGTACGCGTCCAAAAGCTCCATGTACTTGCCGACCATGGCGATGGTGACTTCGTGCTCAGGGTTGAGCTTGGCGTCGACCACGGCTTCCCACTCGGACAGATCCGCGCCGCCGCATTGCAGGCCGAAACGCTCGACCACAAAATCGTCCAGGCCCTGGGAATGCAGGATGCCCGGGATCTTGTAGATGGTGTCGGCGTCTTCCAGGGCAATCACCGCACGCTCTTCAACGTTGGTGAACTGCGCGATCTTGCGACGCGAGGAAATATCGATCGGGTGATCGGAACGGCACACCAGCACGTCCGGCTGCAGGCCGATGGAACGCAGTTCCTTGACCGAGTGCTGGGTTGGCTTGGTTTTGGTTTCGCCGGCGGTGGCGATGTAGGGCACCAGTGTCAGGTGCATCAGCATCGCGCGCTTGGCGCCGACTTCGAAACGCAACTGGCGGATGGCTTCGAGGAACGGTTGGGATTCGATGTCACCCACGGTGCCACCGATCTCGACCATCGCCACGTCGGCATCGCCCGCGCCCTTGATGATGCGGCGCTTGATTTCGTCGGTGATGTGCGGGATCACCTGGATGGTTGCACCCAGGTAGTCACCACGACGCTCCTTGCGCAGCACGTGTTCGTAGACACGGCCGGTGGTGAAGTTGTTGTTCTGGGTCATGGTCGTGCGGATGAACCGCTCGTAGTGGCCCAGGTCCAGGTCGGTCTCGGCGCCGTCGTGGGTGACGAACACTTCACCGTGCTGGAACGGGCTCATGGTGCCCGGGTCAACGTTGATGTACGGGTCCAGCTTGAGCATGGTGACCTTAAGTCCCCGCGCCTCCAGGATGGCCGCCAATGAAGCGGAGGCAATGCCTTTCCCCAATGAAGAAACAACACCGCCCGTGACGAATATGTAGCGCGTCATGAAAAACCCTAGAAGTCTGCGTTAAAGCGGTCCGAGCCGCCGGGGAAAGCGAAGGAAGGCCGAAGCCCCCGATCACCTGCATTAATCACAGTGCACCTTTCAAAAAAACCGCCGCGTGGTGACAGACCAGCAATGAAACACCGGTACGTTGATCGCTACACATTTTTTGGAATCGCCCAGCAAAGACTGCTTGGTAATCGGCAACTGCTGCGATTCAGGCGAATCCACAGAAGTTGTATCAAGAAGGGAGCGTAGTCTACCGGAAAGGCGCTATCAGCTCAAACCTTGATCGCAGGTCTGTGGCATCCAATGTAATTGCCAGCCGTCATTCGACGTCTTCCAAAGCCCTGCAAGGCTGGGCACAGCCAGCAATTGCTCGCCCCGATACAGCAGCGGCAATCTGCCACGGACAAAACCCGGCAGCCCACTTTCGTTGAGCAGACGCTTCAAATCGCGCCGACCGCGCCCCGGAATGTCGATGATTTCGCCGCCCTGGCGATAGCGAACCTGCAACACGCCCTCGGGAACCCGACCGATCAACCGGAGTTGGCCATTACCCGGTAACTCTAGCGGGTTTTGCGGCTGCGCCCAGCTCACCGATGCGTCGGAAAACTCCGACCAACTGGAGGGCAGCCACCAGATGCGCTCGCCGCAACGGTGCAGATCGCCGTTGGCCAAGCGCCACAGGGGTTGTGCATCGAGCTTGGCGTCGCGCAGGGAATGCCAGCCGGCCCAGTGGTCGCTGTCGGGTAAACGCGTCAGCGGGCTCAGCCAATGGCGCAGGGCGTTGCGTTGACGCGCGTCGGAAAGCTCACACAGCGGCGCCAGGGCCAAGGACGGCAAGGGCAGCCACGGAAAAGGCGAAGGCTGCTCGGCGGTTTGCAGGTCGATGTGCGCCAACTCGTCCAACAGGCCTTGGGCTTCGCTCAAATGTTCAGCGGCGCGGGCCAGGTTGGCCACGGCCTGGGGCCAGCGCTCGGTCAGGCGCGGGAATACACGATGGCGCAGGTAATTGCGCGAAAAGCGGGGATCGGCGTTGGAAGGGTCTTCGATCCACGTCAACTGGTGCTCCTCGGCGTAGGCCTGCAGCTGCGCGCGTGAACTGCGCAGCAACGGCCGCAGCAGATGACCGCCCGCCAGCGCACGCTGCATCGGCATGGCCGCCAACCCTTGCACCCCCGCGCCGCGCAACAGACGAAACAGCAAGGTTTCGGCCTGATCGTCGCGGTGCTGGCCGATGAGCAACACTTCCCCTGCCCCGACCACCTCACTGAATGCCTGATAGCGCGCATCACGGGCCGCACGCTCCAGGCTTGCGCCAGCCCGCACCTGCACGCGCATCACCCGCAACGGCACGCCAAGGGCGTCACAGACCGACTGACAATGAGCGGGCCAGGCATCGGCCGCAGCTTGCAGGCCATGGTGGACATGAATAGCGCCGAGCGTAGGAAGCTTCTCAGTTTTGGCGAGATTTGCCAGAAGGTGCAGCAGGACGGTGGAATCAAGCCCGCCGGAAAAAGCGATATGCCAGACCGGAGCGTTGCGCCAGGGCGCCAGGGTTTGCAGGAGTTTGGCGGAGAGTAATGGTTTCATCAGATGTTACCGCCGCAAACCTGGAATACGTTGGCCAAGCATACACAAAGCAAATGTGGGAGGGGGCTTGCTCCCGATTGCGGCAGGTCAGTCACCAGATGCATTGACTGACACTCGGCAATCGGGAGCAAGCCCCCTCCCACATTTTTTACGGCTGCGGTTTAGAGACCGTAGCTCATCAGGCGCTCGTAACGCCGGGCCAACAGTGCTTCGGTATCCAGCTTCTTGAGCATCGCCAGTTGCGAACCCAGTTCGGCACGGATGGTCGCGGCAGCGGCGGCCGGATCGCGGTGGGCGCCGCCCAATGGTTCGGCGATGACTTTATCCACGATACCCAGGCCCTTGAGGCGATCGGCGGTGATGCCCATCGCTTCGGCAGCGTCCGGCGCTTTCTCGGCGGTTTTCCACAGGATCGAGGCGCAACCTTCTGGCGAGATCACCGCGTAGGTCGAATATTGCAACATGTTCAGTTGGTCGCAGACACCAATGGCCAACGCACCGCCGGAACCACCTTCACCAATCACGGTGGCAATGATCGGGGTTTTCAGGCGGGACATGACGCGCAGGTTCCAGGCGATCGCTTCGCTCTGGTTGCGCTCTTCGGCGTCGATACCCGGGTACGCGCCCGGGGTGTCGATGAACGTCAGGATCGGCATCTTGAAGCGCTCGGCCATTTCCATCAGGCGGCAAGCCTTGCGGTAGCCTTCCGGACGCGGCATGCCGAAGTTACGGCGGACTTTCTCGCGCACTTCACGGCCTTTCTGGTGACCGATCACCATCACCGGCTGGTCGTCCAGGCGAGCGATACCGCCCACGATGGCGGCGTCGTCGGAGAAGTGGCGGTCGCCGTGCAGCTCGTCGAACTCGGTGAAGATGTGCTGAATGTAGTCCAGGGTGTACGGACGGCGCGGATGGCGGGCCAGGCGCGCAATCTGCCAGCTGGTCAACTTGCCGAAGATGTCTTCGGTGAGCGAGCTGCTCTTGTCTTGCAGGCGAGCGATTTCATCGCCGATATTCAGCGAGTTGTCATTGCCGACCAGGCGCAGTTCTTCGATCTTGGCTTGCAGGTCAGCGATCGGCTGTTCGAAATCAAGAAAATTCGGGTTCATAAGCGTCCGTCTTGGGTCGACGGCCAAGGAGTGCCTGGCCAGCCGGTTGTCTATTCGCGCCCTACCTTAAGGGAGAGGCGCGTCTAGGTCGAGATTAAATGTTTGGTCGAGATCAGGCTATTTGCCATCACCTGATCGTCAACGGTATTGGAGGAAGACGTTGTCACGACCGAACTGGTCACGCAATGCTTGAATCAAGCCATCAGCGGGATCAATTCGCCAGGTCTCGCCGAACTGCAGCATGGCCTTGGCGTCGTTACCGGTGTATTCCATGGTCACCGGGCATGCGCCACGGTGGCGTTTGAGCAAGTCCCCCAACCAGCGCAGCTGATCGCCCTTGAGCGCCTCGGTCTTGACCTTCAAGCGCAGGCTTTCGGCCAGGTTGGTGCGCGCGTCTTCCATGCTCATCACGCGCTTGATCCGCAGGCGCAGGCCGCCGGAGAAGTCGTCGTTGCTGACCTCCCCCTCCACCACCACCATGGCGTCGGTCTGCAACAGCGACTGCGCCGAATGGAACGCATCGGCAAACAGCGACGCCTCGATCCGGCCGGAGCGGTCGTCGAGGGTGATAAAGCCCATCTTGTCGCCCTTTTTGTTTTTCATCACCCGCAGGGCGATAATCATGCCGGCGACGGTCTGGGTGTCGCGCGCCGGTTTCAGGTCGATGATGCGCTGACGGGCGAAACGACGGATTTCCCCTTCGTATTCGTCAATCGGATGACCGGTCAGGTACAGGCCCAGGGTGTCTTTCTCACCTTTGAGGCGTTCCTTGAGGGTCAGCTCCTTGGCCTTGCGATGGTTGGCGTAGACATCCGCGTCTTCTTCGACGAACAACCCGCCAAACAGGTCGGCGTGACCGCTGTCGTGGGTGCGGGCGGTCTGTTCGGCGGCCTTGATCGCTTCTTCCATGGCGGTCAGCAGCACCGCGCGATTGCGGTCGATATTCGCCTGGTAGGCCTTCGGCTCATCATGGAAATACGGGCCGAGACGGTCGAGGGCGCCGCTGCGGATCAAGCCATCGAGGGTACGTTTGTTGATGCGCTTGAGGTCGACCCGCGCGCAGAAATCGAACAGATCCTTGAACGGGCCGTTTTGGCGCGCCTCGGTGATCGCTTCCACCGGGCCCTCGCCCACCCCCTTGATCGCCCCCAGGCCATAGATGATGCGGCCTTCGTCGTTCACGGTGAACTTGAACTCCGAGGCGTTCACGTCCGGCGCGTCGAGGCGCAGCTTCATGGTTCGCACTTCCTCGATCAAGGTCACGACCTTGTCGGTGTTGTGCATATCCGCCGAGAGTACCGCGGCCATGAACGGCGCCGGGTAGTGGGCCTTCAGCCAGGCGGTCTGGTACGACACCAGGCCGTAGGCAGCGGAGTGGGATTTGTTGAAGCCATAACCGGCGAATTTTTCCACCAGGTCGAAAATGTTACCGGCAAGGTCGGCGTCGATATTGTTGGTGGCGCAACCCTCGATGAAACCGCCGCGCTGCTTGGCCATTTCCTCGGGCTTTTTCTTACCCATGGCGCGACGCAGCATGTCCGCACCACCGAGGGTGTAACCGGCCATGACCTGGGCGATCTGCATCACCTGTTCCTGGTACAGGATGATGCCGTAGGTCGGTGCCAGCACCGGCTTGAGGCCTTCGTATTGGTAGTCCGAGTGCGGGTAGGCCAGTTCGGCGCGACCGTGCTTACGGTTGATGAAGTCATCCACCATGCCCGATTGCAGCGGGCCCGGACGGAACAGGGCGACCAGTGCGATCAAGTCTTCCAGGCAGTCGGGCTTGAGCTTTTTGATCAGCTCTTTCATGCCGCGGGATTCCAGCTGGAACACCGCCGTGGTTTCGGCTTTTTGCAGCAGGCTGTAGGTCGGCTTGTCATCCAGCGGGATAAACGCGATGTCCAGCGGTGCTTCGCCGACCTTGGCACGGTCGCGGTTGATCGTCTTGAGCGCCCAGTCGATGATCGTCAGAGTCCGCAGGCCGAGGAAGTCGAACTTCACCAGGCCGGCCGCCTCCACGTCGTCCTTGTCGAACTGGGTCACCAGGCCATCGCCTTCTTCGTCGCAATAGATCGGCGAAAAGTCGGTGAGCTTGGTCGGCGCGATCACCACGCCACCGGCGTGTTTACCGACGTTACGCACCACGCCTTCGAGCTTGCGCGCCATCTCCCAGATTTCGGCGGCTTCTTCGTCGACCTTGATGAAGTCGCGCAGGATTTCTTCCTGCTCGTAGGCCTTTTCCAGGGTCATGCCGACTTCGAACGGGATCATCTTCGACAGGCGATCCGCCAGCCCGTAGGACTTGCCCTGCACCCGGGCCACGTCGCGGATTACCGCCTTGGCCGCCATGGAACCGAACGTGATGATCTGGCTCACGGCGTTGCGGCCATACTTATCGGCCACGTATTCGATCACGCGGTCGCGACCGTCCATGCAGAAGTCGACGTCGAAGTCGGGCATGGAGACCCGTTCCGGGTTAAGGAAGCGTTCGAACAGCAGGTCATATTCCAGCGGGTCGAGGTCGGTGATCTTCTGCACATAGGCAACCAGCGAGCCGGCACCCGAGCCCCGGCCTGGACCGACCGGCACGCCGTTACTCTTGGCCCACTGGATAAAGTCCATCACGATCAGGAAGTAACCGGGGAACCCCATCTGGATGATGATATCCAGCTCGAAATTCAGCCGATCGACGTAGACCTGGCGCTTGGCTTCGTAATCTTCGGTGGTGTCCTTGGGCAGCAGGACCGAGAGGCGTTCCTCCAGGCCATCGAACGATACCTTGCGGAAATACTCATCGATGGTCATGCCTTCGGGAATCGGGAAGTTGGGCAGGAAGTGCTTGCCCAGCTTCACTTCGATATTGCAGCGCTTGGCGATCTCGACGGAGTTTTCCAGGGCCTCGGGCAGGTCGCTGAACAGCTCGGCCATTTCCTCGGCGCTTTTGAGGTATTGCTCTTCGCTGTAGTTTTTCGAGCGGCGCGGGTCATCCAGGGCCCGCCCTTCGCCGATGCACACGCGGGTTTCGTGGGCTTCGAAATCTTCTTTCTTGATGAAGCGCACATCGTTGGTCGCCACCAGCGGCGCGCCCAGCTTGTCGGCCAGGGCCACGGCGGCGTGCAGATGTTCTTCATCGTTGGGGCGGTTGGTGCGCTGGACTTCCAGGTAGAAGCGGTCAGGGAACACGGCCATCCACTCGCGGGCCAGCACTTCGGCTTCCTGCGGGTTGCCGCCCAGCAGCGCGATCCCGATCTCACCCTCTTTGGCCGCCGAGAGCATGATCACGCCCTCGCTGGCCTCGGCCACCCACTCACGCTCGATGATCACCGCGCCGTTGCGCTGGCCGTCGATGAAGCCACGGGAAATCAGTTCGGTGAGGTTGCGATAACCGACGCCGTTCATCGCCAACAGGCTGATGCGGCTCAGAGGGTTATCCGGGTCTTTGTTCGACAGCCACAGGTCGGCGCCGCAGATCGGCTTGATGCCGGCGCCCATGGCGTTCTTGTAGAACTTGACCAGGGAACACATGTTGTTCTGATCGGTGACCGCGACGGCAGGCATGTTCATGCCCACCAGGGTTTTGACCAGCGGTTTGATCCGTACCAGGCCGTCGACCAGGGAGTATTCAGTGTGCAGGCGTAGGTGAACGAATGAAGCCGGCATAGTGATCCTGTCTTAAACGTAGAAACAACAAGGCCCGGGATTGTACCGGGCCTGGGCAAAAACATCAGCCTCGCGACTAAACCTCGCTGAGGCTCTCGCGCTGTTCGTAAGCCAGGCGCACCGGGCCGAACGAGCGGCGGTGGATCGGCGTCGGGCCGAGACGGGCCAGCGCTTCCAGATGAACGGGCGTCGGGTAGCCTTTATGGCCCGCAATGCCGTAGCCGGGGTAGATCAATTCGAACGCAGCCATTTCACGGTCACGGCTGACCTTGGCCAGAATCGAGGCGGCCGCGATGGCGGGCACCTTGCTATCACCCTTGACCACCGCTTCAGCCGGCATCGCCAGTTTCGGGCAGCGATTGCCATCGATCATCGCCAGTTTCGGGGTGATATGCAGGCCCTCGACGGCGCGCTGCATGGCAAGCATGGTGGCGTGGAGGATATTCAACTCGTCGATTTCTTCGACTTCGGCCCGGGCGATATGCCAGCTCAGGGCTTTTTCACAGATCTCGTCGAAGAGTTTTTCCCGACGCGCTTCGGTGAGTTTCTTCGAGTCGTTGAGGCCGAGGATCGGCCGGTTCGGGTCAAGAATCACCGCCGCCGTCACCACGGCACCACAGAGCGGGCCGCGCCCGACTTCATCCACGCCGGCCACCAGTTCGTGGGCTTGCGCGACCAGGCTGAAATCCAGCCCCATTTGCGTCGTCATAGGGCTTCCTGTTTATGGCCGATCAAGGTCAACACGGCATCCGCCGCCTGGTTTGACGCATCGCGCCGCAGGGTGCGGTGGATCTCGTCAAAGCCGCGGGTCTGCTCTTCGCCGCCGTCGATCAAGGGGAGTAGCGTCTGCGCCAGGGCTGCGGGCGTTGCATCGTCCTGCAACAATTCCGGCACCAACAGGCGCTGGGCCAGCAGATTGGGCAAGGAGATGTAGGGGCTTTTAACCATGCGCTTGAGAATCCAGAAGGTCAGCGGCGCCAGGCGGTAAGCCACGACCATCGGACGCTTGTACAGCAACGCCTCCAGGGTCGCGGTACCCGAAGCGATCAGCACCGCGTCGCACGCCGCCAGGGCCAGGTGCGACTGACCATCGAGCAGGGTCAACGGCAGGTTGCGCCCTTGCAGCAAGGTTTCGATCTGTGCGCGACGTTGCGGGCTCGCACACGGCAACACAAAGCGCACGCCAGGCTTCATGATCAGCAGGCGCTCGGCGGCATCAAAAAACAGCGCGCCCAGGCGGCCCACTTCGCCACCCCGACTGCCCGGCATCAGCGCGACCAGCGGGCCGTCCGGCAAGCCCAGTTCGGCACGCGCCGCAGCACGATCGGCGTGCAGCGGGATGGTGTCGGCCAGCGTGTGCCCGACAAACCGCACCGGCACGCCCTTCTCTTCGTAGAAACGGGCTTCGAACGGCAGCAAGGTCAGCATCAAATCACAGCCTTCGCGGATCTTCAGCACGCGCTTCTGCCGCCACGCCCACACGGATGGGCTGACGTAATGCACGGTCTTGATCCCGGCCTGACGCAACTTGAGTTCGATATTGAGGGTGAAATCCGGCGCGTCGATTCCGATGAACACGTCAGGTTTTTCTTGGATCAGGGTCTGAATCAGCAGCTTGCGCCGTGCCAGCAGCTCACGCAGACGGCCCAGCACTTCCACCAACCCCATGACCGACAAGCGCTCCATGGGGAAGTAGGAGGTGAGGCCTTCAGCCTGCATCAACGGGCCGCCCACGCCAATGAACTCGACCGCCGGATGCTGGGCCTTGAGCGCCCGCATCAGCCCCGCGCCCAGGATATCGCCGGAAGCTTCCCCGGCGACCAATGCGATACGCAGATTGGCCATGATCAGCGCGTGATGCCGCGGGTCGACGCCTGGATCGAGTCACGGAACACCGCGACTTCCGGGAACAACATTGCCGGCTCGGTCAGTTCAGCCAATGCCTGCTCAACCGTCAGGCCCTGGCGGTAAACCACCTTGTAGGCGCGACGCAGGGCGTGGATCGCATCGTCGCTGAAACCCCGACGGCGCATGCCTTCGAAGTTCATGCTGCGGGCTTCGGCAGGGTTGCCGAACACCGTGACGAACGCCGGGACATCCTTGCCGATAGCCGTGCCCATGCCGGAAAAACTATGGGCGCCGATGTGGCAGTACTGATGCACCAGGGTGAAACCGGACAGGATCGCCCAATCGTCAACGTGTACATGGCCTGCCAACGCGGTGTTGTTGACCAGGATGCAGTGGTTGCCGATCACACTGTCGTGGCCGATATGCGCGTAAGCCATGACCAGGTTGTGATCACCCAACGTGGTCTCGGCACGGTCCTGCACGGTGCCACGGTGAATGGTCACGCCTTCACGAATGATGTTGTGATCACCGATTACCAGGCGTGTTTCTTCCCCCTTGTACTTCATGTCGGGGGTGTCTTCGCCTATCGAGGAAAACTGATAGATGCGATTGTGCCTGCCAATGCGGGTCGGTCCCTTGAGGATCACGTGCGGCCCGATGACAGTCCCCTCGCCGATTTCCACACCTGCGCCGACGATCGACCAAGGGCCGACCTCAACGTCGGCGGCCAGTACGGCCGACGGATCGATGATTGCGCGAGGGTCAATCAAACTCATAGTTTGCGTTCCGCGCAGATGATTTCGGCGGAGCACACCGGCTTGCCATCCACCGAGGCCTGGCATTCGAACTTCCAGATCTGGCGCTTGCAGCTGATGAACTTGGCTTCCAGGATCAACTGGTCACCCGGGGTGACCGGGTTGCGGAAACGCAACTTGTCGGAGCCCACGAAATAATAAAGCGTGCCGTCGGCAGGCTTGAGGTCGAGCATTTTGAAACCAAGGATACCGGCAGCCTGGGCCATTGCTTCGATGATCAACACGCCCGGCATGATCGGATGCGCGGGAAAGTGACCATTGAAGAACGGTTCGTTGATGCTGACATTCTTGTAGGCACGAATGCGCTTTTCCTCAACATTGAGGTCCACTACACGGTCCACCAGCAGGAACGGGTAACGGTGAGGCAGGTATTCGCGAATCTCGTTGATGTCCATCATTTCGGGGGGAAGCCTGTAATAAAGATTGGGGGCGGGCGACTAAACGCACGCCCCGCTAGCAAATCAAGGAGGCAGTCTAGCGGCTGTGCACACTTGATATGGAAATGGTATCAGCCTTCTGATGAAGCATTACCGCCAGGGGTCACGTCCCCAACACGCTTTTCCAGCTGTTTGAGACGTCGAGCCATGTCGTCGATGTGCCTCAAACGCGCCGCACTCTTGCGCCATTCAGCCGCAGGCTGCATGGCGGTACCGGACGAATAGGCACCGGGCTCGGTAATCGAGTGGGTGACCATGGTCATGCCGGTGATGAAGACGTTGTCGCAAATATCGATGTGCCCAACCAGCCCTACGCCACCGGCGAGCATGCAATGCTTGCCGATCTTGGTGCTGCCGGATATGCCTACGCAGGCCGCCATGGCGGTGTGATCGCCAATCTGTACGTTGTGGGCAATCTGGATCTGGTTATCGAGCTTCACGCCATTACCGATCACGGTATCGGCCAAAGCCCCGCGATCAACAGCGGTATTGACGCCGATTTCCACATCGTCGCCGATCAATACGCCGCCGACCTGGGCAATCTTGTGCCAAACACCTTTCGAATTGGCAAAACCGAAGCCTTCGCCACCGATCACCGCGCCCGACTGAATGACCACCCGCTGCCCGATACGCACATCGTGGTACAGGGTCACGCGGGGCGCCAACCAGCCATCGGCACCGATTTCACAGCGTGCGCCGATAAAGCACTGAGCGCCCACGGTGACACCGGCGCCAATGCGCGCGCCACTTTCGATCACGGCAAAGGCGCCAATGCTCGCCGCAGGATCAACCTGGGCATCATCGGCGATCACCGCCGTCGGGTGAATCCCTCCAGCCGCCTTGGGTTTCGGATCGAACAGGTGGGATACCCGCGCATAAGCGAGGTACGGATCAGGCACCACCAGCGCATCCCCGGCGTAACCCTCGGCGTCAGCAGCCTTCAGCAGCAGGGCTGCGGCTTGGCTATCGGCCAGGTATTTACGGTATTGGGGATTTGCGAGGAAGCTCAACTGAGATGGGCCAGCCTCCTGCAAGGTGGCTAGCCCAGTGATTTCTTTCTCCGGGGAACCACGCAAGGTGGCTCCCAGGAACTCGGCCAACTCGCCGAGCTTGATAGTCGCGGTCATGGCTTACTTCAGCTGGTTCATGCGCTCGATCACCTGGCGGGTGATGTCGTATTGAGGCTTGACGTCAATCACGGCGCCGCGCTCGAACACCAGGTCAAAGGCACCTTTCTTGATGACTTCTTCCACAGCGCTGTCGAGTTTCGGCTTGAGCTGCTTGAGCATTTCGCGGTCGGCAACAGCCTTGGCTTCGTTCAGCTCCTTGGACTGGAACTGGTAGTCACGGGCCTTTTGCTTGAATTCAAGCTCCAGGCGCTCGCGCTCGCCTTGCTGCATCTTGTCGCCACCGGCTACCAGACGATCCTGGATGCCCTTGGCACTGCTTTCCAACGTTTTGAGCTTGGTCAGTTGCGGACCGAACTTCTTCTCGGCATCCACCGCGTACTTCTTGGCCGCGTCGGATTCCAGCAGGGCCATCTGATAGTTCAGGACAGCGATTTTCATCTCGGCGAAGGCCGGGGTGGTTACCAGCACAGTGGCCAGCAGAACCAATTGAGTCAACTTACGCACGATGTACTCCTACAGATCCGTTGTCGTTATCTTGGGTCAGACGCTTAGAACGTCTGGCCGAGGGAGAATTGGAAAATCTGGGTTTCAGCGTTATCCGGTTTCTTGATTGGCATAGCCAGAGCAAAGCTCAACGGACCAAGCGCAGTCACCCACGTCACGCCAACACCTACGGAGCTCGCCAGGTTGCTGAGGCTTACTTCGTTACACTGGGTATTGGACTTCACGCCAGTCGGGTTGGTGACCTGATCGCACTTGGAGTCGAATACGTTACCCACATCCCAGAAAACCGAAGTACGCAGGGACCGCTGATCTTTCACGAACGGCAGTGGGAACAGGATCTCGGCACCACCCTGGATCAGCACGTTACCACCGAATGGCAGTGCGCTAGTGTCCGTATCCGCCACGGTACCGGTGTTACCGGTCACGCCAGCGCCACGGCTAGGGGTACCACGAGGACCCAAGGTGCTGTCCTTGAAGCCGCGAACCGAGTTGAAACCACCTGCATAGTAGTTCTCATAGAACGGCAAGCCGTTGGTCGAACCATAACCGTCGCCATAGCCCAGTTCAGTGTGCAGGCGCATGGTGTAGTTGTCGCTCAAAGGCTGGAACAACTGGCCACGGTAGTCGAGCTTGAAGAACGACAGGTCGCTGCCCGGCGTGGTGGCTTCCAGGGTCACGCTCTGGGAGTGACCGCGAGTGGCCAGTACGCCTTTGTTCAGGGTCGACTCGGACCAGCCGGCAGACGCCTTGAAGTTCAGGAACTTGTCGCCTTCGCGACGGGTGAAGTCGAAGATCTCATCCACGGTGTACACACCGGTCTTGATCTCATCCTGCTGCGCGGTCAGGCCGAAGGTCAGACGCGAGGTCTCACTGATCGGGTAACCGATGTTGACGCCGGCACCCAGGCTGTCGATCGCATAGCTGGCAACGTTAACGTCGAGGTCTTTGTAGTCGGTGGTGCGATAGAAGGCGTTGTAGCCCAGGCTCACACCGTCAGCGGTCCAGTAGGGGTCGACATAACCGAAGTTATAGCGGCTCTGGTATTCGCTGCGGGTCAGGCCGATGGAAACCTTGTTACCGGTACCGAGGAAGTTGTTCTGGGTGATCGAACCACCGAGAATCAGGCCGGCACTCTGTGCGAAACCGACGCTGGCGGTGATCGAGCCCGAGGCTTGTTCTTCAACGGCGTAGTTCACGTCAACCTGGTCGTCCACACCCGGTACGGCCGGGGTTTCGACGTTGACTTCCTTGAAGAAGCCCAGGCGTTCAAGACGGGTCTTGGACTGGTCGATCAAGTAGGTCGACGCCCAGCCACCTTCCATCTGACGCATTTCACGACGCAGCACTTCGTCCGCAGACTTGGTGTTGCCACGGAAGTTGATGCGGTTCACGTAGGCACGCTTGCCCGGGTCGACCACGAAGGTGATGTCCACGGTGTGGTCGTCATCGTGCGGGGTCGGCACGCCGTTGACGTTGGCGAAGGTATAGCCTTCGTTACCCAGGCGACGGGTGATCAGTTCGGACGTGGTGGTCATCAGCTTGCGCGAGAACACCTGGTCTTTCTGCACCAGCAACAGGGCCTTGACCTGGTCTTCAGGCACTTTCAAGTCGCCGCTGAGCTTGACGTCGCGGACCTTGTACTTCTCACCCTCGTTGACGTTGACGGTGATGTACACGTGCTTCTTGTCAGGGGTGATGGACACCTGGGTCGAAGCGATATCCATGTTGATATAGCCACGGTCCAGGTAGTAGGAACGCAAGCGCTCCAGGTCACCGGAGAGTTTTTCACGGGCGTACTTGTCGTCGTTCTTGAAGAACGACAGCCAGTTGGTGGTCTTGAGTTCGAACAGGCCGATCAGGTCTTCATCAGGGAACTTGGTGTTGCCCACCACGTTGATGTGCTGAATGGCCGCCACGGTGCCTTCGTTGATGTTGACCTTGAGGCCGACACGGTTACGAGGCTGCGGGACCACTTCCGTTTCCACGGTCGCGGAGTAGCGGCCCTGGGCAACGTACTGGCGTTGCAGCTCGTTACGCACACCCTCGAGGGTGGCGCGCTGGAAGATCTCGCCCTCGGCCAGGCCGGATTGCTTGAGGCCCTTCATCAGGTCTTCAGTGGAGATCGCCTTGTTACCCTCGATCTCGATACTGGCGACTGAAGGTCGCTCGACGACGGTGATGACCAGGACGTTACCTTCGCGACCCAGTTGGATATCTTGAAAGAACCCCGTTTTGAACAGCGCACGAGTGGATTCCACCAGGCGACGGTCATCAGCCTGTTCCCCGACGTTCAACGGCAAGGCACCAAAGACGCTACCCGCGGAAACCCGCTGGAGGCCGTTGACGCGAATATCGGAGATAGTGAAGGACTCGGCGTGAACTTCGGCGATCATCAATACGGTGAGAACCGCAGTTAGCAGCAGACGTTTCATGAAGTCCTTTCTTATTCCAACTGGCAATAAACAAACTGCCGCAAAATGCGGCAGATTCGCAATTCAGCGAAGCGTTACAGTCGTCCCAGATCGTTGACCAAGGCTAACAACATCACCCCGACCACCAAACTGATACCGATCTGTATCCCCCAACCCTGCACCCGATCCGACAAGGGGCGACCACGCACCCACTCGACCAGATAAAACAACAGATGCCCCCCATCCAATACTGGAATGGGCAACAAATTCAGAACACCCAGGCTAATACTCAGATAAGCCAGGAAATTCAGGAAATCCGCGACACCCGACTGGGCAGAAGCGCCCGCCACTTTAGCAATGGTTATCGGCCCACTCAAGTTTTTTACCGAGAGCTCGCCGAACAACATTTTCTTGAGCGATTCGAGAGTCAGCACGCTCATGGTCCAAGTGCGTTTCGCACCCTCGCCAATTGCCGCCAACGGCCCGAAACTGACTTCGCGCATCATCGACGGCGGCCACTCCGGGCTTTTCACGCCGGCACCGAGGTAACCCCCGGCCGCCTTGGCTTCCCCGCGAACCGCCAGGGTTACGGGGACGTCGATTTGAGCACCATCGCGCTCAACTTTCAGCACAATTTTGGTATCAGGCCGTACACGCACCAGGTCGACCACTTGCTGCCAGTCGCCCAGCGCCTGGCCATCGAGGGCCAGCAGGCGGTCGCCGGTTTTCAGACCTGCGGCCTGGGCCGGGCCTTTCGGGTCGAGCTCGGCGAGCACCGGCGGCAAGGCCGGGCGCCATGGGCGAATGCCCAGGGACTTGATCGGGTCCGGCTCATCGGCCCCCTTGAGCCAATGGTCGAGGGCCAGTTCACGCGGGGGCTCGGCGGAAGAGTCCTGCTCGCGCACCACCACCTTGACGGTGCCGCTTTCGCCCAGGCGACGTACCAACTGCAAATTGACCGCGCCCCAACCGGTGGTTGGTTCGCCATCAATGGAAACAATTTCCTGCCCGGCGACCAATCCCGCCTTCGCCGCCATGCTGTCCGCTTCAACCGCTCCGATCACCGGGCGTATCTGTTCGCTGCCGAGCATGGCCAGGAACCAGAAGAACACCATGGCCAACAGGAAATTGGCGATCGGGCCGGCGGCGACAATAGCGATGCGCTGACGAACGGTCTTGCGATTGAAGGACTGATCCAGTTGATCCGCCGGCACTTCGCCTTCGCGCTCATCGAGCATCTTGACGTAGCCGCCCAAGGGGATGGCCGCGATCACGAACTCGGTGCCGCGGCGGTCGTGCCAACGCAGCAACGGCATGCCGAAACCAACGGAAAAGCGCAGTACCTTGACGCCGCAACGACGCGCCACCCAGAAGTGGCCGAATTCGTGGAAGGTAACCAGCACACCCAGAGCAACCAGGGTGCCGACAATCATGTAAAGCGCACTCATCTAATTTCTCCGCATTCCAATCCAGTGCCTGAAGACGCAAACACGCCCAAAGACTAACGCGCGTTGCGGTTCAACCATTGTTCGGCCAGGGCGCGGGCCTTGGCATCCGCCTCGAACACTGCCCCCAGATCATTCACAGCCACCACGGGTTCAAGACTCAGGACATCCTCGATGATACTCGCGATCTGCGGAAAGCGGATGCGCTGTTCGAGAAACGCCGCCACCGCCACCTCGTTAGCCGCATTGAGCATCGCTGGCGCGCTGTTGCCCGCCTCCGCAGCTTGCCGCGCCAGGCGCAGGCATGGAAAGCGCTGCTCGTCCGGCGCCTCGAAGTCCAGGCGTGCAATCGCGAACAGGTCCAACGGTGCAACACCAGAATCGATCCGCTCAGGCCAGGCCAGGGCATTGGCGATCGGCGTCCGCATGTCGGGGTTACCCAACTGCGCCAGCACCGAGCCATCCACATAGTCGACCAGGGAATGAATCACACTTTGCGGATGAATCACCACCTCGACCTGATCGGGCCGCGCATCGAACAACCAACAGGCCTCGATCAACTCCAGCCCCTTGTTCATCATGCTGGCCGAATCCACGGAGATCTTGCGCCCCATGGACCAGTTCGGATGGGCGCACGCCTGATCCGGAGACACATGCTCCAGGTCCGCCAGCGGAGTTTTGCGAAAAGGCCCACCGGATGCTGTCAGCAAAATCCGGCGTACACCGACCTGGCTCAGGCCGCGGGCAAAATCGCCGGGCATGCACTGGAAAATCGCGTTGTGCTCACTGTCGAGCGGCAGCAATACCGCCCCGCTCTTGCGCACCGCCTGCATAAAGAGTGTGCCGGACATGACCAGCGCTTCTTTATTAGCCAACAGGATCTTCTTGCCCGCATCGACGGCGGCCAGGGTCGGGCGCAAGCCAGCGGCGCCGACGATGGCCGCCACCACGGCATCCACCTCGGCATCGGCCGACACCTGGCACAACCCTTCCTCGCCCACCAGCACCTGAGTAGCCAGGCCGGCGGCGCGCAGGTCATCCTGCAAGCCTCGCGCGGCGGCGACCCCAGGCACGACGGCAAAACGTGGCGCATGGCGCACGCACAGCGCCAGCAGCTCAGTCAGGCGAGAGAAGCCGGTCAATGCGAAAACTTGATAGCGTTCCGGGTGGCGCGCGATCACATCCAGGGCGCTCAACCCTACCGAGCCGGTCGCGCCCAGCACGGTGACCTGTTGCAGGCGGCTCACGACGCAGCCATCCACAACAGCACGGCAAAGATCGGGATCGCAGCGGTCAGACTGTCGATACGGTCCAGCACGCCGCCATGGCCCGGCAACAGATTACTGCTGTCCTTGATCCCGGCCTGGCGCTTGAACATGCTCTCGGTGAGGTCGCCCACGACCGAGATCAATACGACGATGGCCGCGCCCAGCAAGGCCAGGCACACCTCTTTCACCGACCAGCCACGCACAACACCGACCACGAGCGTGATCACCAAGGTCAAGGCCAGGCCGCCGTACACGCCCTCCCAGCTCTTGCCCGGGCTGACCGCCGGCGCCAGCTTGCGCTTGCCGAAGGCCCGACCGGAGAAGTAGGCACCGATATCGGCACCCCAGACCAACACCATCACCGCCAGGATCAACTCATTGCCGATCGGAAAACGCTTGATCTCCACCAGCCCTTGCCAGGCCGGCAGCAGAATCAACAAGCCGATCACCAGCTTGCAGGCAACACTGGACCACTGGCTGCTGGTGCGCGGATAAGTCAACACCAGGAAGGTCGCCAACGCCCACCACAGCACTGCCGCACCCAACACCCAAGGAGCGAGATCCGGGAGGATGTACATCAGGAACAGCAACAGCGCCACGATGGCGGCATACACCACCCGCGGCAACTGCGCACTGAAGCCGGCCAGGCGCGCCCATTCCCAGGCACCGAGCGTCACGACCAGGCCGATGAACAGCGCAAAGCCGGATCCGTCGAGCAGAAAAAAGCCACACAAGGCAATCGGCAGCAGGATCAGTGCAGTGATGATTCGTTGTTTAAGCATTAAACCCGGGCTCCAGCTTCGATCTGCTCGCTCGTTTTACCGAAGCGACGCTGACGGGAAGCGAAATCGGCCAGCGCTTTACGCATGGCATCGTGTTTGAAGTCCGGCCAGAACAGGTCGGAGAAATACAGCTCGGTATAGGCCAACTGCCACAACAGGAAATTACTGATGCGGTGCTCGCCACCGGTACGGATGCACAAGTCCGGCAGCGGCAGGTCGCCGGTAACCAGGCAGGTCTGCAACAGTTCGGGCGTGATTTCGTCCGGCTGCAGGTGGCCGGCCTGCACTTCGCGGGCAAGCCGTTGCGCAGCCTGGGCGATGTCCCACTGGCCACCGTAGTTGGCGGCAATCTGCAGCACAAAACGGTTACTGCCGGCGGTAATGGCTTCAGCCTCACGCATGGCCGCTTGCAGCTCCGGGTGGAACCGCGAGCGATCACCAATGATGCGCAGCGTGATGTTGTTGTCGTTGAGGCGCTTGGCCTCACGACGCAGGGCCCTGAAGAACAGATCCATCAAGGCACTGACTTCCTCGGCCGGGCGCTGCCAGTTTTCACTGGAAAACGCGAACAAGGTCAACACTTCGACCTTGGCCTCGGCGCACACCTCGATCACTGCCCGTACCGCATCGACACCCGCTTTGTGCCCGGCGACGCCAGGCAGGAAGCGTTTTTTCGCCCAGCGATTATTCCCATCCATGATGATCGCGACATGGCGCGGCACCACGGAGGGCACAGTCTGCTTGGTCTTTTCCATGAAAGCGCCCTGACCCTTATACGGCCATCAAGTCCGCTTCTTTTTGCTTGGTGGCCGCATCGATATCAGCTTCGGCCTTGTCGGTCAGCTTCTGGATGTCAGCCGCCGCACGGCGCTCTTCGTCTTCGCTGATTTCCTTGTCCTTGACCAGCTTCTTCAGCTCGCCCAGGGCATCGCGACGGATGTTGCGCACGGCAACACGTGCATCTTCTGCTGCGCTGCGCGCCTGCTTGGTGAAGCCCTTGCGGGTTTCTTCAGTCAGGGCAGGCATGGAAATCAGCAGCAACTCGCCCAGGTTGGTCGGGTTGAGGTTCAGGCCGGCGCTCTGGATCGCCTTGTCGACCGCCGCGAGCATGTTGCGCTCGAAGGCAACGACTTGCAGGGTGCGCGAGTCTTTTACGGTGATATTGGCCACTTGGGTGATGGAGGTGTCCGCACCGTAGTACGGCACCATCACGCTACCCAGAATGCTGGGGTGCGCCTTGCCTGTACGAATCTGGCCGAATGCATGGGCCAGAGACTCCAGGGATTTGTGCATACGCGCTTGGGCGTCTTTCTTGATTTCGTTGATCATTGTTGGCCTTCCTCGATCAGAGTGCCTTCCGCGCCGCCGTGTACGATGTTCAGCAGGGCGCCGGGCTTGTTCATGTTAAATACGCGCAGCGGCATCTTGTGGTCGCGGCACAGGCAAATTGCCGTCAGGTCCATCACGCCCAGCTTGCGATCCAGCACTTCATCGTAGGTCAGATGATCGAACTTCTCGGCATGCGGGTCTTTGAATGGATCTGCAGTGTATACGCCGTCGACTTTGGTCGCTTTCAACACGACGTCAGCATCGATTTCAATCGCACGCAGGCATGCGGCCGAGTCGGTGGTGAAGAACGGGTTGCCGGTACCGGCGGCGAAGATGACCACTTCCTTGGCGTTCAGGTGGCGCATGGCTTTGCGACGGTCATAGTGATCGGTCACGCCTACCATGGAAATAGCCGACATCACGATCGCCGAGATGTTGGCGCGCTCCAGGGCATCGCGCATGGCCAGGGCGTTCATCACAGTGGCCAGCATGCCCATGTGGTCGCCGGTGACCCGGTCCATGCCCGCCGCACTCAGTGCGGCACCGCGGAACAGGTTGCCACCGCCAATCACCAGGCCGACCTGCACGCCGATGCCGACCAATTGGCCAACTTCCAGCGCCATGCGGTCGAGTACCTTGGGATCGATCCCGAACTCTTCCGAGCCCATCAGGGCCTCGCCGCTGAGCTTGAGTAGAATGCGTTTATAGCGAGCCTGATAACCACTGCCCTGCTGAGCCATTGCGAATCTCTCCTGCGGCGTATTTTAAAAAATTCTTGGCGAGCCGTTTACGGCTTGCGTTCACTCTAGCTGGACGCTATCACAGCGCCATCGGAACACGGCTTTGTAAGCCAGTTCCGAAGGGAAGCCAAATAAAATTAGCCTTCCCATTTGAAAAGAGGCTGCGCGCGTGAGCGGGCAGCCTCTTTCGGGCGACAGTTGAAAACCGTCTTATTGCTTGGCGGCAGCCAGCTGGGCAGCAACTTCTTCAGCGAAGTTGTCGACCGGCTTCTCGATGCCTTCGCCTACTTTGTAGTAAGTGAAGGAAACGATTTCAGCACCGGCTTTCTTGGCCAGTTCGCCAACCTTGATTTCAGGGTTCTTGACGAACGCCTGCTCAACCAAGCTCGCTTCAGCCAGGAACTTGCTGATACGGCCTTTGATCATGTTTTCAACGATGTTTTCTGGCTTGCCCGCGATCTTGTCAGCGTTGAGGCTCAGGAACACGGCTTTTTCGCGTTCGATGGCTTCAGCGGACACTTCCGATGGCAGCAGGAATTCAGGGTTGCTGGCCGCTACGTGCATAGCGATGTCTTTGGCCAGCTCAACGCTGCCGCCTTTAAGGGCAACCACAACGCCGATCTTGTTGCCGTGCAGGTAACCACCGACAACATCACCTTCAACGCGAGCCAGGCGACGGATGTTGACGTTTTCGCCAACCTTGCCGACCAGTACCAGGCGATCAGCTTCTTGAGCGGCGATCAGCGGAGCGGCGTCAGTCAGCTTGTCAGCGAACGCTTTCTCAATGCTGGCAGCAACAAATGCCTTGAAGTCGTCCTGCAGAGCCAGGAAGTCGGTCTGCGAGTTCACTTCCAGCAGAACTGCGGATTTACCGTCTTCCTTCAGCGCGATGGCGCCTTCAGCAGCAACGTTGCCTGCTTTCTTGGCAGCCTTGATGGCGCCCGAAGCACGCATGTCATCAATGGCTTTTTCGATGTCGCCGCCAGCCTTGGTCAAGGCCTTTTTGCAATCCATCATGCCTTCGCCGGTACGCTCACGCAGTTCTTTAACCAACGCTGCAGTAATCTCTGCCATTTCAAAATCCTCTTGGATAGGTTTTCAACCATTCCACCCGATCAAACGGGCGATCAATTCTTCCCGAATCACCCTTGTAGGCCGCTGCACGTTACAGATGTTGTAGCTGCGCTGCCGACAAATGGTTTTCGAGGGGGCAAAAAGGGGGCCAAGCCCCCTTTTTGCTTACTGAGTCAACGCCAGGGCGTCAATTACTCAGCTGCGGCTACCGGAGCTTCTTCAGCGAACTGCTCGGTACCACCAGCAACGTGGTTGCGACCGCGGATGACAGCGTCAGCCATCGAACCCATGTACAGCTGGATAGCGCGGATGGCGTCATCGTTGCCTGGGATGATGTAGTCAACGCCTTCTGGGCTGCTGTTGGTATCGACTACGCCGATAACAGGGATGCCCAGCTTGTTGGCTTCGGTGATCGCAATGCGCTCGTGATCAACGTCGATAACGAACAGTGCGTCAGGCAGCCCGCCCATGTCCTTGATACCACCCAGGGAACGATCGAGCTTTTCCAGGTCGCGAGTACGCATCAGCGCCTCTTTCTTGGTCAGCTTGGCGAAAGTACCGTCTTCGGCTTGCACTTCAAGGTCACGCAGACGCTTGATGGAAGCACGGATGGTTTTGAAGTTGGTGAGCATGCCGCCCAACCAGCGGTGATCGACGTACGGCGAACCGCAACGTGCTGCTTCTTCAGCAACGATCTTGCCAGCGGAACGCTTGGTGCCGACGAACAGAATCTTGTTTTTGCCCTGGGCCAGACGCTCTACGAAAGTCAGAGCTTCGTTGAACATTGGCAGGGTTTTTTCAAGGTTGATGATGTGGATCTTGTTACGCGCGCCGAAAATGTATTTACCCATTTTCGGGTTCCAGTAACGGGTCTGGTGACCGAAGTGCACACCGGCCTTCAGCATATCGCGCATGTTGACTTGGGACATGATAGTTCCTTAATAAGTCGGGTTTGGCCTCCACGCATCCCAATGACCAACCAGCGGCATCAAGGCCTCCGGCACCCAGGTCATCGTGTCGACACGTGTGTGGATTTAAGCTTCGCGGGGTATCCCCGGAAAGCGGCGCATTTTATACCACACGAAGGGAAAAAACGAAACCCGCAATCACATTTGCCGCCAACGACTTTTGCGCAACCCTTTGAATCGCGCCACTATAGCCCCACCTTATAGAGATAACCGATGGCCAGACGCTCATGGTTTGCCGCCCGCGTCTGGTAGAATCGCGTTTTTCAGGGCTTGTGCGAATTCTGCAACCTTTTGTCGCACACCCGTAAACCGTATTGATTTCAGCGCCTCGCGCTAGAGAGAGCCTGTATGACCGTTACCTTGAAAACCGCCGAAGACATTGCCGGCATGCGCGTTGCCGGCAAACTGGCGGCCGACGTGCTGGAAATGATTGCCGAACACGTCAAGCCCGGCGTCACCACCGAAACGTTGGACCGCATTTGCCACGACTATATAGTCGACGTGCAAAAAGCTATCCCTGCCCCGCTGAACTACAAGGGCTTCCCCAAGTCGATCTGCACCTCGATCAACCACGTGGTCTGCCACGGGATTCCCGGCGACAAACCGCTGAAAGACGGCGACACCCTGAACATCGACGTCACCGTCATCAAAGACGGCTACCACGGCGATACCAGCCGCATGTTCCATGTCGGCACCGTGCCGGTCTGGGCCGAGCGCCTGTCCCAGGTGACCCAGGAATGCATGTACAAGGCCATTGAAATCGTCAAACCCGGCTGCCGCCTGGGCGATATCGGTGAAGTGATCCAGAAGCACGCTGAAAAGAACGGCTTCTCGGTGGTCCGTGAGTTCTGCGGCCACGGCATCGGCAAGGTGTTCCACGAAGAGCCGCAGATCCTGCACTACGGCCGCGCCGGCACCGGCATGGAACTCAAAGCCGGCATGACCTTTACCATCGAGCCGATGATCAACCAGGGCAAGGCCGACACCAAGGTGCTGGGCGACGGCTGGACCGCCATCACCAAGGACCGCAAGCTCTCCGCCCAGTGGGAACACACCCTGCTGGTCACCGACACCGGCTACGAGATCTTCACCCTGCGCGCGGACGACACCATCCCACGCATCTCGGCGTAACGGCTGCCCTGGTTTTCCCAGACTGTGTTGTGACTGACTGATAGATAGAAAGGAAAGCCGAACGATGCCCCAGGTGGATCCCGAACTCTTCGACCGTGGCCAGTTCCAGGCCGAACTGGCGCTGAAGGCCAGCCCTATCGCCGCCTTCAAGAAGGCTATCCGCCAGGCCCGCGAGGTGCTCGACGAGCGCTTTCGCAGCGGCCGGGACATCCGTCGGCTGATCGAGGACCGAGCCTGGTTCGTCGATAACATCCTGCAAAAGGCCTGGGAACAGTTCAGTTGGAGCGAAGACGCCGATATCGCCCTGGTGGCGGTCGGCGGCTACGGCCGCGGCGAGCTGCACCCCTACTCGGACATCGACCTGCTGATCCTGCTGGACAGCGCCGACCATGAGATCTTTCGCGATTCCATCGAGCGTTTTCTGACGCTGCTGTGGGACATCGGCCTGGAAGTCGGCCAGAGCGTGCGCTCGGTGGCCGAATGCGGCGAAGAAGCCCGCGCCGACCTCACCGTCATCACCAACCTGATGGAAAGCCGCACCATCGCCGGTCCCGAGCGTCTGCGCCAACGCATGCTCGAAGTCACCAGCACCGCGCACATGTGGCCGAGCAAGGAGTTCTTCCTGGCCAAGCGCGCCGAGCAGAAAGCCCGGCACCACAAGTACAACGACACCGAATACAACCTGGAACCCAACGTCAAAGGCTCCCCGGGGGGCTTGCGCGATATCCAGACGATCTTGTGGGTCGCCCGTCGCCAGTACGGCACCCTGAACCTGCGCGCCCTGGCCGGTGAAGGCTTTCTGGTGGAAAGCGAAAACGCCCTGCTCGCCTCGTCCCAGGAATTCCTCTGGAAAGTGCGCTACGCCCTGCACATGCTCGCCGGGCGTGCCGAAGACCGCCTGCTGTTCGACCATCAGCGCTCCATCGCCACCCTGCTGGGTTTCGAGGGCGAAGACGCGAAGACCAGCATCGAAAGTTTCATGCAGCAGTACTACCGGGTGGTCATGAGCATCGCCCAGCTCAGCGACCTGATCATCCAGCACTTCGAAGAAGTGATCCTGGCCCCGGAAGACGAAGCGCCGCCGCAGCCGATCAACCCGCGTTTCCAGCTGCACGACGGCTATATCGAGGCGCGCAACGACAACGTGTTCCGCCGCACGCCGTTTGCCATGCTGGAAATTTTCGTACTGATGGCCCAGCAGCCGGAAATCAAAGGCGTGCGCGCCGATACGATTCGCCTGCTGCGAGAAAACCGTCACCTGATCGACGATGACTTTCGCAACGACATCCGCAACACCAGCCTGTTCATCGAGCTGTTCAAGTGCAAGATCGGCATCCACCGCAACCTGCGGCGGATGAACCGCTACGGCATCCTCGGGCGTTACCTGCCGGAGTTCGGCTTTATCGTCGGGCAGATGCAGCACGACCTGTTCCACATCTACACCGTCGACGCCCACACCCTGAACCTGATCAAGCACCTGCGTAAGCTGCAGTACACCCAGGTGTCAGAGAAATTCCCGCTGGCCAGTAAGCTGATGGCCAAGCTGCCCAAACCCGAACTGATCTACCTGGCCGGCCTGTACCACGACATCGGCAAAGGCCGCCACGGCGATCACTCGGAAGTCGGTGCAGTCGATGCCGAGGCGTTCTGCCAGCGTCACCAGTTGCCGTTGTGGGACAGCCGCCTGATTGTCTGGCTGGTGCAGAACCATCTGGTGATGTCGACGACCGCCCAGCGCAAGGACCTGTCCGACCCGCAGGTGATCCACGACTTCGCCGGGATCGTCGGCGATGAAACCCGTCTCGACTATCTGTATGTGCTGACGGTTTCCGATATCAATGCCACCAACCCGACCCTCTGGAACTCCTGGCGCGCGAGCCTGTTGCGCCAGCTGTACACCGAGACCAAGCGCGCCCTGCGCCGGGGCCTGGAAAACCCGGTGGACCGCGAAGAACAGATCCGCCGCACCCAAAGCGCGGCCCTGGATATCCTGGTGCGCGGCGGCAACGACCCGGACGACGTCGAACAATTGTGGTCGCAACTGGGCGACGATTACTTCCTGCGCCACACCGCCGGCGACGTGGCCTGGCACAGCGATGCAATCCTGCAGCAACCGGCCGATGGCGGCCCGCTGGTGCTGATCAAAGAGACGACCCAACGCGAGTTCGAAGGCGGCACGCAGATCTTCATCTACGCCCCCGACCAGCACGACTTCTTCGCCGTGACCGTGGCGGCCATGGACCAGCTCAACCTGAACATCCACGACGCCCGGGTCATCACCTCCAGCAGCCAGTTCACCCTCGACACCTACATCGTGCTCGACACCGAAGGCGAGTCCATCGGCGATAACCCGGCGCGGGTGAAAAAGATCCGCGAAGGCCTGACCGAGGCGTTGCGCAACCCGGACGACTACCCGACCATCATCCAGCGCCGCGTGCCACGCCAGCTCAAGCATTTTGCGTTTGCGCCCCAGGTGACCATTTCCAACGACGCCCAGCGCCCGGTAACCGTGCTGGAACTCAGCGCGCCGGATCGCCCGGGCCTGCTGGCGCGGATCGGCGGGATTTTCCTGGAGTTCGACCTGTCGTTGCAGAACGCCAAGATTGCGACCCTCGGCGAGCGCGTGGAAGACGTGTTCTTCATTACCGACGCCGACAACCAGCCGCTGTCCGACCCCGAACTGTGCCGCCGCCTGCAGGATGCAATCGTCCAGCAGTTGAGCGTTCACCAGGAGCCCGGGGTCGAGCTGACGCGCCTGACGATTTGATACCCGCCCAGTTTTTAACGCCTTGCACGAGATCCACCGATGAACAACGCCCTGAACCAGTTGCAGCCCTACCCGTTCGAAAAACTGCGCGCCCTGCTCGGCAGCGTCACGCCGAACCCGGACAAACGTCCGATCGCGCTGTCCATCGGCGAGCCCAAGCATAAATCGCCGACCTTCGTCGCTGAGGCGTTGAGCAATAACCTCGACCAGATGGCGGTGTACCCGACCACCCTGGGCATTGCGGCGCTGCGCGAAGCCATCGCGGCCTGGTGCGAACGCCGCTTCAATGTACCCAAGGGCTGGCTGGACCCGGCGCGTAACATCCTGCCGGTCAACGGCACCCGCGAGGCACTGTTCGCCTTCACCCAAGCCGTGGTCAATCGCAGTGACGACGCGCTGGTGGTAAGCCCGAACCCGTTCTACCAGATCTATGAAGGCGCGGCGTTCCTGGCCGGCGCCAAGCCGCACTACCTGCCGTGCCTGGACGCCAATGGCTTCAACCCGGATTTCGACGCCGTGTCGCCAGACGTCTGGAAGCGCTGCCAGATCCTGTTCCTGTGCTCCCCCGGCAACCCGACCGGCGCGCTGATCCCGGTCGACACGCTGAAAAAGCTCATCGCCCTGGCCGACGAATACGACTTCGTGATTGCCGCCGACGAGTGCTACAGCGAGCTGTACTTCGACGAACAAAGCCCGCCGCCGGGCCTGTTGAGCGCCTGCGTCGAACTCGGCCGCCAGGACTTCAAACGCTGCGTGGTGTTCCACAGCCTGTCCAAGCGCTCCAACCTGCCGGGCCTGCGCTCCGGCTTCGTGGCCGGCGACGCCGACATCCTCAAGGCCTTCCTGCTGTACCGCACCTACCACGGCTGCGCGATGCCCGTGCAAACCCAACTGGCAAGCATCGCCGCCTGGCAGGACGAAGCCCACGTCCAGGCCAACCGCGACCTGTATCGGGAAAAATTCGACGCCGTGCTGGCGATCCTCAAGCCGGTGCTGGACGTACAAGCCCCCGATGGTGGTTTCTACCTGTGGCCGAATGTAGAGGGTGACGACGCCGCCTTCTGTCGCGATCTGTTTGTGCAAGAACACGTGACCGTAGTACCCGGTTCGTACCTGTCGCGGGAGGTGGACGGCGTCAACCCAGGCGCCGGGCGCGTTCGCATGGCATTGGTTGCACCACTGGCGGAGTGCGTGGAAGCGGCTGAGCGCATTCGCGATTTCATTCAACGCAGGAAGTAACCTCGCCACATCCCGCACTGTGTCGCACAGTGCGGGAACCTTGTTCACTCGCTCACCACCAATAGGCAAACTTCCTACGAGTAATGCCTATGAGCCTAATCCCCCCGTCGCTCGCCCCTCCCCCCGCTTATGAGCCGCTCCCGAATAACCACACCTCCCCTCCCGAATCCGCCGGGCGAACCAAAAGAGGCATCGCCGACAGCGACAAGCGCTGGCCGGCCGGCGTGGTCACCGTTGCGCTCGACCTGAGCAGCGAAAAAAGCAAAGCGCTGGTGGTGGACGCTATCCGCGAATGGGCCCACCACACGCCGGCCCTGCGCTTCAATATCGTCGAAGGCAAGACGGGCGATATTCGTATTTCTGACGATGAAGGGCTCAAGGGCAATTGGTCCGCCATTGGCACAGAGGCCAAGCGCATCGATGAAGATCAACCCACGATGCACCTCAACCGGACCGACGACTCGAAGAAGTTGCGCAGTACGGCCCTGCACGAATTCGGCCACGCCCTCGGGTTATTGCACGAACACCAACACCCGCAGAACAGCCTGGATTGGGACAGCCCCCAAGTGTATGACTACTACACCAGCGACTCTTTCAACGAAGCCATGGTACGCGAGCATATCCTTGAGCCAGACAACCGGCCCGGCCTGCAGATCACCCCATACGATCCACAGTCCGTGATGCATTATGAAATTCCGGCAGCATTGAGGCGCAACGGCCAGGCCATTCCTAAAAACACAACCCTTTCCGCGGGCGACAAGCAAACGATCAGAACGCTGTACCCCCCGGTCAACCCGACGTAGCGGGCCCAGGGGTAAACATCGGCTCACGTATTCACTCAACACCGCCGGGAACTTTCCTGCAATTGGCACGAATCAACCAGTGCCTCGTCTCGACCTGCCGCAGGAAACGCTCAATGATAAACCCCGCCCCCGAAGCCTCGTATCAGCCTGGCACGCACTGGTCGCCTGGCGAAAGCACCGATAGCGCTACGCCAACGCACAGTCTTTCGAGACGTCGACGCAATGTCGGCGAGCCGGGCAAATACTGGCCCCAGAACACTACGCTCACGATCGCCATGTATGAGTATGGGGTGGACGACGAATACGTGCTGGCCGTGAAAAAAGCCGCCAGCCGTTGGCTGCCCCATATCAACCTGAAGTTTGATTTTGTCTCGGGGGCGAGAGGCGATATCCGTATTGCGCAGAATCCGCCGGGCGATAACGGCGGCGCTTCATCCATAGGCACCGATGCGCGCAACATTCCGTTCGGGCTGCCGACCATGAGCCTGCCCATGGATCACAACGCGCCCCGCTTCGAAGACACCGTCCTGCATGAATTCGGGCATATGCTCGGTGCCCATCACGCCCACCAGCACCCCGATGCCAACATTCCGTGGAACCGTGAAACCATCCACCAGACCTACCGCAACACCCCCAACCCGCATGAGGTGGAGGACAACGTCCTGCCGCTGACTCGCAGCAGCGCTTATGACTTGCTGCCTTATGACCCTGACTCGGTCATGCACTACGCTGTCAGCCCGGACCAGACCAATGGAAAGCGGGCGCACAGCGAGAACAGGTCACTGAGTGACGGAGACATTGCCTGGGCCAAAAAAACCTACCCTCAAGCGGCGCCCATGCCCGCCGTGATCCGTCATCCACGCTTTCGTGATGCCGACTCAGACTGCACCGTTTAAAACACTGCACACTCAGCGCCGGCGGCACGGCGGCCCCCAATTGCCTACTTCGGCGACCCCAGGTTCGCCTCACTCATGTCCAGATCGTCCAACACCTCCCTCAACACGTCATCCCCAATCCGGTGATGACGGCTCAGGCTATACAACTCCAAGCGCTGCGCCCGCAGCGCCTTGAGCCGTAGCTTTCGCTCCAGTTGGTCCATCTGCGACGCCAGTGCCTGGGCTTCGGCGGAGTCGTTGAAGACGTCCAGCTGATGCCGGTATTCCGACATCAGTCGTGCCTTCAGTTCGGTAGCCAGTGCGGCCTGGGCAGCGTCCGCGGGAGCGCTCTCGGTGGGTTCTTCCACCTCAAGCGCATGGATCGCCGCCACGGCGGTCTTTTTCCACGCCTCGCGCACTTCATTGTGGTGTTTTTCATCGGGGCTTTTTTCAATGCCGCGCAGCAGCAGCGGCAACGCAATACAGGCAGCGATGAGCGACAACAGGATCACCCCGGCCGCGATAAAGATCAGCAGATCGCGTTCCGGGAACGCCTTGCCCGGCGCCAGCAGCAAGGGCACCGACATCACACCGGCCAATGTCACCGCCCCGCGCACACCGCCCACGGTCAACAGCCAGCAGGAACGCGCCGTCGGCACCAGGGTAAGCTCGCTTTTCCCACGCAGGCGCCGGAGCACGCCCGACAGACGCCAGATGCTTTGTACCCAGATGAAGCGTAATACCAACAACACCAGGAAGATCGCGACCACGTCCAGGCAGCGATACAGCAGGGTCGGCCACAGCGTGGTTTCATGACTCACCACCGCCTTGATGATGTCCGGCAGTTGCAACCCCAATAGCAGGAAGATCAAGCCATTGAAGGCAAACTCCAGCAGCGACCACACACTGCGATTGAGCAAGCGCGTGCTGGTCTGGCGGGGCAGCAGGTCCAGCCAGCTTTGCATCATGCCCGCCGCCACGGCCGAAAGAATCCCCGATGCGCCCAGGCGTTCGGCCAGAACATAGGCGGCGAACGGCAGCAGCAACATGAACACAACGTGGGTGGCCGGGTCGTCCCAGCCTCGCGCAATCATCCAGACACGCAAGCGCCCCACCAGCCAGCTCAACGCGATCCCGACCGCCAGACCGCCGATGGCCACCAGTACAAAGGTCAGGCTGGCATCCGCCAGGGAAAACACCCCGGTCAAGGCTGCCACCAGGGCGAACTTGAAGGTCACCAGGCCCGAGGCATCGTTCATCAAGGCTTCGCCCTGGAGCATATGCATCAACGGCGTGGGTAAACGGTTCTGGGAAATGGCCGACACCGCCACGGCGTCCGTCGGCGACAACACCGCCGCCAGGGCAAAGGCCACCGGCAATGGAATCGAAGGCAACAACCAATGAATGAAGTAGCCAGCGCCGACCACGGTGAACAGCACCAGCCCCACCGCCAACGTCAGAATCGGCCCGCGCAGGCGCCACAGTTCACGCTTAGGCATACGCCAGCCATCGGAGAACAACAGCGGCGGCAGGAACAGAAACAGGAACAACTCCGGGTCCAGCGCGACATGCAGCCCCAGCGTGGGCCAGGCCAGCAAGGCCCCGGCGGCAATCTGCACCAGCGGTAACGGCAGTGGGATGACTCGCCAGACCAGCCGCGAAACGCTGACCAGCATCAGCAAGATAAGAACGGTGTAGGCGGTTTGCATAACGCGGTTTTCCCGGACAATCGACTTGCAACGACACACATCAGGCAACAACTCACCATTGAAGTGCCATATTAGCCGCCTATGCTGCGCGATGGCTTTCGCACAATAGTCGCACGGGGCAATCCACGCTAGAGACGAGCGGCACCCAAACCCGCTGGTCGTGGCATAATCCCAGACCTTTCATCTTCATTGGTCCAAAGGGGGGCAATTCCTTGACCGTATCAAGTAAAACCTTGCACCTTTTCGGCATCAAAGCCTGCGACACCATGAAAAAAGCCCGCACCTGGCTCGACGAGCACGGCGTGAGCTACGAGTTCCATGACTACAAAACCGTCGGTATCGACCGCGAACACTTGACCCAATGGTGCAACGAGCACGGTTGGCAGGTGGTTTTGAACCGTGCGGGCACCACCTTTCGCAAACTCGAAGACGAACGCAAAGCCGATCTCGATCAGTCGAAAGCCATTGAATTGATGCTCGCACAACCCTCGATGATCAAGCGCCCGGTGCTTGATCTCGGAGACAGAACCCTGATTGGCTTCAAGCCAGATACTTATTCGGCAGCCCTCAAGTAGGCCGGCCATCCCATTTTTGTAGAGGTAACAGCATGTCCAATTCCCTGTTCAGCCTGGGCTTCGGCGTCGGCACTCAGAACCGCCAAGGTGCTTGGCTGGAAGTGTTTTACGCACAACCCGTACTCAACCCGTCGGCAGAAGTCGTCGCCGCCATCGCGCCGATCCTCGGTTACAGCGAAGGCAACCAGGCGATCACCTTCACCGTCGCCCAAGCCCTGCAACTGGCTGACGCGCTCAAAGGCGTCGACGCGACCCAGGCAGCCCTGCTGACCCGCCTGGCTGAAAGCCATACCCCGCTGGTCGCCACCCTGCTGGCCGAAGACGCCGCACTGACTTCCACGCCTGAGGCCTACCTCAAGCTGCACCTGCTGTCCCACCGCCTGGTCAAGCCCCACGGTCTGAGCCTGGCCGGTGTGTTCCCGCAACTGCCGAACGTGGCCTGGACCAGCCAGGGCGCGATCGACATCAATGAGCTGGCCGAACGCCAACTCGAAGCGCGCCTGCGTGGCGAGCTGCTGGAAGTGTTCTCGGTGGACAAGTTCCCGAAAATGACCGATTACGTCGTACCCAGCGGCGTGCGTATCGCTGACGCGGCGCGTATCCGCCTGGGCGCCTACGTGGGCGAAGGCACCACCGTGATGCACGAAGGTTTCGTCAACTTCAACGCTGGCACCGAAGGCCCGGGCATGATCGAAGGCCGTGTCTCGGCCGGCGTATTTGTCGGCAAGGGTTCGGACCTGGGCGGCGGTTGCTCCACCATGGGCACCTTGTCGGGTGGCGGCAACATCGTGATCAAGGTCGGCGAAGGCTGCCTGATCGGCGCCAACGCCGGTATCGGTATCCCGCTTGGCGACCGCAACACCGTGGAATCGGGCCTGTATGTCACCGCCGGGACCAAGGTTGCCCTGCTCGACGAGCGCAACCAGCTGGTTAAAGTGGTCAAGGCGCGCGAGCTGGCCGGCCAGCCGGACCTGCTGTTCCGCCGTAACTCCGAGACCGGTGCCGTGGAGTGCAAAACCCACAAGTCGGCCATCGAACTGAACGAAGCGCTGCACGCTCACAACTAAGCAGCGACTCGATGCCACTCGCGGGCCCCGATTCTGGGGCCCGTTTATACGAGTCTTGAACACCATGCTTGTGCCCTCTCCCTGGCGCGTCGACTTTCCGGCCATCGCCGCCCTGCAACGGCAAGACCAGACCTATCTGGACAGCGCCGCCACCGCGCAAAAACCTCAAGCCCTGTTGGACGCGATCAGCCATTACTACGCCAATGGCGCCGCCAACGTTCACCGTGCCCAGCATTTGCCGGGCGCCCACGCGACCCAGGCTTTCGAGGACAGTCGCAACAAGGTCGCGCAGTGGTTGAATGCAGGAGACAGCGGGCACATCGTCTTCACTCATGGCGCGACGTCGGCGCTGAACCTCTTGGCCTACGGCCTCGAGCACTTATTCAATGCGGGCGATGAACTAGTCATCAGCGCCCTGGAACACCACGCCAACCTGCTGCCCTGGCAGCAACTGGCCAAACGTCGCGCGCTGGAACTGGTGATCCTGCCGGTTGGCGACGACGGTATGATCGACCTTCAGGCCGCCGCCACGCTGATCGGCCCGCGCACGCGCCTGCTGGCGGTGAGCCAACTGTCCAACGTGCTGGGCACCTGGCAACCGCTGGAACCCTTGCTGGCCATGGCCAAGGCCGAGGGCGCGCTGACCGTGGTCGATGGCGCCCAGGGCATCGTCCACGGCCGCCACGACGTACAAGCGCTGGGCTGCGACTTCTACGTATTTTCCAGCCACAAACTCTACGGCCCGGACGGCGTCGGCGTGCTGTACGGCCGCACCCAAGCCCTGCAACAGCTGCGCCACTGGCAGTTCGGCGGCGAAATGGTGCAACAGGCCGATTACCACAGCGCCAGCTTCCGCCCCGCGCCGCTGGGGTTCGAGGCCGGCACCCCACCGATTGCCAGCGTGATCGGCCTGGGCGCCAGCCTGGATTACCTCAATTCACTGGATCAACCGGCGCTCATCGCCCACGAAGCCGCCCTGCACGAGTACCTGTTGCGCGGGCTGAAAGCGCGCAATGGCGTGCGCGTACTGGGCGCGCCGCAGGTGGCGTTGGTCAGTTTTGTGGTGGAAGGCGTGCATAACGCCGATCTTGCGCACTTGCTGACCGAACAGGGCATTGCCGTGCGCGCCGGCCATCATTGCGCAATGCCGCTGCTCAAGGCGATGCACTTGTCGGGAGCGATTCGCGTGTCCCTGGCGCTGTACAACAATTCCGATGATCTGGAGCGATTCTTCGAAGCGCTGGACCAGGCCCTGGATATGCTGCGATGAGCCTGCCGGCCGAGGCTGTCGGCGCGCTTGAGTCGTTTCAGGCAGTGGGCAGTTGGGAGCAACGCGCGCGCCTGCTGATGCAATGGGGCGAACGGCTGCCGCCGCTGGCGGACGAAGACAAGGTCGAGGCCAATCTGGTGCAGGGCTGCGAGAGCCTGGTATGGCTGGTCGGGCGTTTATCCGACGGCCACTGGCAGTTCGCCGCCAGCAGCGAAGCGCGCATGATCCGTGGGCTGGTGGCGTTGCTGCTGGCGCGGGTCAACGGGCTGTCGGCCGCCGAGTTGCAGGCGGTCGACTTGCCGGACTGGTTCAATCAACTGGGGCTGTCCCGCCAGTTGTCGCCGTCGCGCAGCAATGGCCTGAACGCCGTGCTGCAGCGCATGCGCGAACTAAGCCGTACATAAAACCCAATGTGGGAGGGGGCTTGCCCCCGATAGCGGTGGTTCAATCAATGTATTCAGTGACTGGCACTCTGCTATCGGGAGCAAGCCCCCTCCCACATTTGAATGGTGCAAGGCCTTGAGATTCAAGAAGGCTTGACCCGATCGGAAGGCCGGCGCACCCCGGCCACGATCTTGTCCACCGCCTTGGTCGCCGCCACCATGCCGAAGGTGGCCGTCACCATCATCACCGCGCCAAACCCGCCGGCGCAGTCCAGCTTCACGCCGTCGCCGACAAAACTCTTCTGCAAGCAGATGCTGCCGTCCGGCTTCGGATAGCGCAGTTGCTCGGTGGAAAACACACACGGCACGCTGTAATGGCGGGTCACCGTGCGCGAGAAGCCATAGTCACGGCGCAGGGTGGAGCGCACTTTCGAGGCCAGCGGGTCGTTGAAGGTGCGGTTCAGGTCGCAGACCTGGATCAACGTCGGGTCGATTTGCCCGCCAGCGCCGCCGGTGGTGATGATCTGGATCTTGCGGCGCTTGCACCAGGCGATCAGTGCCGCCTTGGCGTTGACGGCGTCGATGCAGTCGATCACGCAGTCGATGTTGGGGGTGATGTACTCGGCCATGGTCTCGCGGGTCACGAAATCCGCCACGGCATGCACCGTGCAGTCCGGGTTGATGCCGCGCAGGCGCTCAGCCATCACCTCGACCTTGGGCTTGCCCACGGTGCTGTCGAGGGCATGCAGCTGACGGTTGCTGTTGCTGACGCAGACATCATCCAAATCAAACAACGAGATCTCGCCCACCCCACAACGGGCGATGGCTTCCGCCGCCCATGAGCCTACGCCGCCGACGCCGACGATCGCCACATGGGCCGCTTTCAAGCGCTCCAGGCCTTCAATGCCATACAAGCGGGCGACGCCTGCAAACCGCGGATCTTCTGTACTCATGACCATTACCCCAAAAACCGGCGCGCATTATAGGGCTTTGCCAGGACAAGTTCGAAACTTCGCGATACACGTAAAGAACTTAGCTGGAGATTCGCGGACTAACGTCCGGCTTTTCTCAGTCTGCTGTACGCTCAGGGAAGGGCCGGTGTAGGATGCGCGCCGTTCGGCGTAGGCCGACACCTCTTTTCGTTCCACACCTTTTGGAACCCGAAATAGCCATGTCATCGCGTAAATTTGGACTCAACCTGGTGGTGGTGCTGGCAATTGCCGCGCTGTTCACCGGCTTCTGGGCGCTGATCAACCGCCCGGTCACTGCCCCCAACTGGCCTGAACAGATCTCCGGTTTTTCCTACTCGCCGTTTCAACAAGGCCAGTACCCACAGAAGGACCAGTACCCGACCGACGACCAGATGCGTCGCGATCTGGAGATCATGAGCAAGTTGACGGACAACATCCGGACCTACTCGGTCGACGGCACTCTGGAAGACATCCCCAAGCTGGCGGAAGAGTTCGGCCTGCGCGTCACCCTGGGGATCTGGATCAGCCCGGACCTGGAACGCAACGAACGCGAGATCCAGCGCGCCATCGAGATCGCCAACAGCTCGCGCAGCGTCGTGCGCGTGGTGGTCGGCAACGAAGCGTTGTTCCGTAAAGAGATCACCCCCGAAGCACTGATCGTGTTGCTGGATCGCGTGCGCGCGGCCGTCAAGGTGCCGGTGACCACCTCCGAGCAATGGCACATCTGGGAGCACAACCCACAACTGGCCAAGCACGTCGACTTGATCGCAGCGCACATCCTGCCGTACTGGGAACATATTCCGGTGGACCAGGCGGGCCAATTCGTACTCGACCGCGCACGGGATCTGAAGAAGACCTTCCCGAAAAAGCCGCTGCTGCTGTCGGAAGTCGGCTGGCCGAGCAACGGCCGCATGCGTGGCGGTGCTGATGCGTCTCCCGCCGACCAGGCAATTTACCTGCGCACGCTGGTGAACAAGCTGAACCGCCAGGGCTTCAACTACTTCGTGATCGAGGCCTTCGACCAACCGTGGAAAGCCAGCGACGAAGGCTCGGTCGGCGCCTACTGGGGCGTGTACAACGCCGCGCGTCAGCAGAAATTCAACTTCGAAGGACCGGTGGTCGCGATCCCGCAATGGCGCGTGCTGGCCATCGGTTCGGTGGTGCTTGCACTGCTGTCGTTGACCCTGCTGATGATCGACGGCTCGGCCCTGCGCCAACGCGGCCGGACCTTCCTGACCTTTATCGCGTTCCTGTGCGGTTCGGTGCTGGTGTGGATCGGCTACGACTACAGCCAGCAATACAGCACCTGGTTCAGCCTGACGGTCGGCTTCCTCCTGGCGCTCGGCGCCCTGGGCGTGTTTATCGTGCTGCTGGCCGAAGCCCATGAACTGGCGGAAGCGGTCTGGACCCACAAACGTCGGCGTGAATTCCTGCCGGTCGTGGGGGACTCGGACTACCGCCCGAAAGTGTCGATCCATGTGCCGTGCTACAACGAGCCGCCAGAGATGGTCAAACAGACCCTCGATGCCCTGGCCGCCCTCGACTACCCGGACTACGAAGTCCTGATCATCGACAACAACACCAAAGACCCGGCGGTGTGGGAACCGGTGCGCGACTACTGCGCAACCCTGGGCCCGCGCTTCAAGTTCTTCCACGTCGCGCCCCTGGCCGGTTTCAAGGGCGGCGCGTTGAACTACCTGATCCCGCACACCGCCAAGGATGCCGAAGTGATCGCGGTGATCGACTCGGACTACTGCGTGTCGCCGAACTGGCTCAAGCACATGGTGCCGCACTTCGCCGACCCGAAAATCGCCGTGGTGCAGTCGCCGCAGGATTATCGCGACCAGAACGAAAGCACCTTCAAGAAGCTCTGCTACGCCGAATACAAAGGCTTCTTCCATATCGGCATGGTCACCCGCAACGACCGCGACGCGATCATCCAGCACGGCACCATGACCATGACCCGTCGCTCGGTGCTCGAAGAGCTGGGCTGGGCCGACTGGTGCATCTGCGAAGACGCCGAACTCGGCCTGCGCGTGTTCGAGAAAGGCCTGTCGGCCGCGTATTACCACGAAAGCTACGGCAAGGGCCTGATGCCCGACACCTTCATCGACTTCAAGAAACAGCGTTTCCGCTGGGCCTATGGCGCGATCCAGATCATCAAGCGTCACACCGCCAGCCTGCTGCGCGGCAAGGACACCGAGCTGACCCGTGGCCAGCGCTACCACTTCCTCGCGGGCTGGTTGCCGTGGGTCGCGGATGGCATGAACATCTTCTTCACCGTCGGCGCGCTGTTGTGGTCGGCGGCGATGATCATCGTGCCGACCCGGGTCGACCCGCCGTTGCTGATTTTCGCGATCCCGCCGTTGGCGTTGTTCGTGTTCAAGGTGGGCAAGATCATCTTCCTGTACCGTCGTGCCGTGGGGGTTAACCTCAAGGATGCGTTCTGTGCGGCGCTGGCCGGCCTGGCGTTGTCCCACACCATCGCCAAAGCGGTGCTGTATGGCTTCTTCACCACCAGCATTCCGTTCTTTCGCACACCGAAAAACGCGGATAACCACGGCTTCTGGGTAGCGATTTCCGAAGCCCGCGAAGAGATGTTCATCATGCTGCTGTTGTGGGGCGCGGCGCTGGGGATCTACCTGGTGCAGGGCCTGCCGAGCGCCGACATGCGCTTCTGGGTGGTGATGCTGCTGGTGCAGTCGCTGCCGTATGTGGCGGCGTTGATCATGGCGTTCCTGTCGTCGCTGCCGAAACCGGCGCCGAAGGCAGAGCCGGCCACCGCGCTGTAAAAACGTGTGCAATGCACTAAACGGCGGCCTCTGGCCGCCGTTTTGCTATAAGATAACGGCCGTTTTGTAAGCCTTGCACATATCACTGTAGGAGCGAGCTTGCTCGCGAAAATCGTCAACGATCACGCGAACATCTTGAATGAACGCGGTGCTCTTGCGTTTTTCGCGAGCAAGCTCGCTCCTACAGTCAATTAGAACGTCGCCGCCTCGATTTCCGGAGTTTCCCATGACGGCCCATGCCGACCTTTCGCCGACCCTTCAACTTGCCATCGACCTGATCCGCCGTCCCTCGGTGACGCCGATCGACGCCGATTGCCAGAAGCTGATGATGCAGCGCCTGGGCGACGCCGGTTTCCAGCTTGAGCCGATGCGTATCGAAAACGTAGATAACTTCTGGGCCACCCACGGCAAGCACGACGGCCCGGTGCTGTGCTTTGCCGGCCACACCGACGTGGTCCCGACCGGGCCGGTACAGGCCTGGCAGAACGATCCGTTCGACGCGCTGATCGACGACCACGGCATGCTCTGCGGCCGCGGCGCGGCGGACATGAAAGGCAGCCTGGCGGCGATGCTGGTGGCGTCGGAGCGCTTCGTGCAGGACTACCCGGACCACAAGGGCTCGGTGGCCTTTCTGATCACCAGCGATGAAGAAGGCCCGGCGCACCACGGCACCAAGGCTGTGATCGAACGCCTGGCCGCGCGCAAGGAGCGTCTGGACTGGTGCATCGTCGGCGAACCATCCAGCACCAGCCTGGTCGGCGATGTGGTCAAGAACGGCCGTCGCGGCTCCCTCGGCGCTACCCTGACCGTGCGCGGCGTGCAAGGTCACGTGGCCTACCCGCACCTGGCGAAGAACCCGATCCACCTGGCTGCTCCGGCACTGGCGGAACTGGCCGCCGAGCATTGGGACGACGGCAACACCTTCTTCCCGCCGACCAGCTTCCAGATCTCCAACCTCAACGCCGGCACCGGCGCGACCAACGTGATCCCCGGTGACCTGACAGCGGTGTTCAACTTCCGCTTCTCTACCGAATCCACCGTGGAAGGCCTGCAACAGCGCGTTGCCGCGATCCTCGACAAACACGGCCTGGACTGGCACGTAGACTGGGCGCTGTCCGGCCTGCCGTTCCTCACCGAACCGGGGGCCTTGCTCGATGCGGTGTCCGCCAGCATCAAGGCGGTCACCGGTCGTGAGACCCAGGCGTCCACCAGCGGCGGTACGTCCGACGGGCGCTTCATCGCAACCCTCGGCACCCAGGTGGTCGAGTTGGGCCCGGTCAACGCGACGATCCATCAGGTCAACGAGCGCATTCTGGCCAGCGACCTCGACGTGCTGACCGAGATCTACTACCAGACCCTGATCAAGTTGCTCGCCTGATGCTGGCCTGTCCCATTTGCAGCGCACCGCTCAATGCGGTGGACAATGGCGTGGCGTGCCCGGTCGGACACCGTTTCGACCGCGCGCGCCAGGGTTACCTGAACCTGTTGCCGGTGCAGCACAAAAACAGCCGCGACCCGGGCGACAACCTCGCCATGGTCGAGGCGCGCCGCGACTTCCTCAACGCTGGCCACTACGCCCCGGTGGCCAAGCGCCTGGCGCAACTGGCCGCGCAACAAGCACCACAGCGCTGGGTGGACATCGGTTGTGGCGAGGGTTACTACACCGCACAAATCGCCGACGCCCTGCCCCACGCCGATGGCTATGCCCTGGATATCTCCAAGGAAGCGGTCAAGCGTGCGTGCAAGCGCAACCCGGCGCTGACCTGGTTGATCGCCAGCATGGCCCGCGTGCCGTTGGCCGATGCCAGCTGCCAGTTTCTCGCCAGCGTGTTCAGCCCGTTGGACTGGCAAGAGGCCAAACGCCTGCTCAGCCCCGGCGGCGGCTTGATGAAAGTCGGCCCGACCCGCGGTCACCTGATGGAGTTGCGCGAGCGCCTGTACGACGAAGTGCGCGAGTACACCGACGACAAACACCTGGCCCTGGTGCCGGACGGCATGAGCCTTGCGCACAGCGAAACCCTCGAGTTCACGCTGAGCCTGGCGGACCCGAAAGACCGTGCCAACCTGCTGGCCATGACCCCTCACGGCTGGCGCGCCAGCGCCGAGCGCCGCACCGAGGTGATCGAGCATGCCGAGCCGCTGCGGGTCAGCGTATCAATGCGCTACGATTATTTCGTGCTTCAATAACCGACTTTTCGGGCACTCCGCCCACCCTGAATCCGCGAATGGATTTTCGAATCCCGCAACGAGGAACATCCATGCGCCAACCTGATATCGAGATTTACCTGAAGGACGCCGACGTCGACCACAAGGCCATCGCCGCCTGGCTGGGCGCCGCCCTTGGCCCTTGCACCGCCTGGGTCCAGCGCGGCCAGACCTACAAGTGCACGGCCGGCGACGTGCCTGTTACCTGGCTGCCCAAGGCGGTAGGCAAATGGAACAGCCTGTACCTGGAAAGCGATCAGACCCCGTGGGAAGACGACATCGCCTGCGCCCGCGCCGCCTTTGCCGCGCTGAACGTCGAAGTGCGTTGCGCACCGGGCAGCTGGGTTGAGGAAGAAGGCGAGGAAAGCGCCGACACCTGGATTCGCATCAGCGAAGACGGTGAAGAACAGATCACCTGGAAAACCACCTGATCCGCAATTGCGAACCCAATCAAAATGTGGGAGGGGGCTTGCCCCCGATCGCGTTGGATCAGTCACTATATGTATTGACTGGCCCACCGCGATCGAGAGCAAGCCCCCTCCCACATGGGTTCTACGGTGTAACAAAAACCCGCATTACAAACCCACCACATCCTCTGCCTGCAAGCCCTTCTCGCCGCTCACCACGGCGTATTCCACCTGCTGGCCTTCGGCCAGGGAACGGTGCCCTTCACCGCGGATGGCGCGGTAGTGTACGAACACATCCTTGCCGTCTTCACGCTGAATAAAGCCATATCCCTTGGCATCGTTGAACCACTTCACATTACCGGTTTCGCGCGTTGTCATCTGTTCACTCCCACATGATTGTTATTGTCGAGTCGGTCGCGTTGAACTGCCGAGTATAAGACAGGCTCAAAAACGATCAACTCAACTTTACATCGCTGCTTTTTGCCGATTTTCGGTGAATACGGCACACTACCCACCCGAGCACCTGCTCGGTTTTTTCCACTTGAAGCAGCTCGCCTATGACCCGCTCCCCGTTCCGCCGTCTGGTGTTTGGCACCTTGCGCCGACTGTTGTACCTCTGGGTTCGCTCAGAGACGATCAACCAGTCGTCCCTTACCCTTAACCTCGACCGCAGCCGGCCGGTGTTCTACGTCCTGCAATCACCCTCCCTCACCGAATTGGCCGTGGTCGATACCGAGTGCACCAAGGCCGGCCTGCCGCGCCCGGTGCTGCCGGTAGCGGTCGGGCCGTTGCTGGAACCCGCGGCGTTCTTCTACCTCACGCCAGAGCCGGACTGGCTCGGCCGCCAGGACAAACGCGGCGCGCCGCCGACCCTGACCCGCCTGGTCAATACCCTCAGCGCGCACGCACAAGAGAATGCACAAATCATTCCGGTCAGCGTGTTCTGGGGACAGTCGCCCGACAGCGAGTCCAGCCCATGGAAACTGCTGTTCGCCGACAGCTGGGCCGTCACCGGGCGCCTGCGCCGGCTGCTGAGCATCCTGATCCTGGGGCGCAAGACCCGCGTCCAATTCTCCGCGCCTATCAACCTGCGTGAATTGATCGAGCACAATAAAGGCCACGAACGCACCGTTCGCATGGCCCAACGCATCCTGCGCGTACACTTTCGCAACCTGAAAACCGCAGTGATCGGCCCCGACCTGTCCCACCGCCGCAACTTGGTGAAGGGCTTGGTGAATATGCCGCTGGTGCGCCAGGCCATCCTCGATGAAGCCGAACGCGAGAAGATCAGCCCGGAAAAAGCCAAGGCCCTGGCCCTGCGCTACGGCAACGAAATCGCCTCGGACTACACCTACACCGCGATCCGCTTCCTGGAAGTGGTGCTGAGCTGGTTCTGGAACAAGATCTACGACGGCATCAAGGTCAATAACATCGAGGGTGTGCAACAGGTTGCTCAGGGTTACGAGGTGATCTATGTACCCTGCCACCGCAGCCATATCGACTACCTGCTGCTGTCCTACCTGCTGTTCAAAAACGGCCTGACCCCACCGCACATCGCCGCCGGCATCAACCTGAACATGCCGGTGATCGGCAGCCTGCTGCGCCGCGGCGGTGCGTTTTTCATGCGCCGCACCTTCAAGGGCAACCCGCTGTACACCTCGGTGTTCAACGAATACCTGCACACCCTGTTCACCAAGGGTTTCCCGGTGGAGTACTTCGTCGAAGGCGGACGCTCGCGCACCGGGCGCATGCTGCAACCGAAAACCGGCATGCTGGCGATCACGTTGCGCAGCTTCCTGCGCTCCTCGCGCATGCCGATCGTGTTCGTGCCGGTGTATATCGGTTACGAGCGTGTGCTCGAAGGCCGTACCTACCTCGGTGAGCTGCGCGGCGCGAGCAAGAAGAAAGAGTCGATCTTCGATATTTTCAAGGTGGTCGGTGCGCTCAAGCAGCGCTTTGGCCAGGTCGCGGTCAACTTCGGCGAACCGATCAAACTGGCGCAATTCCTCGACGCCGAACAACCGGGCTGGCGTGCCCAGGAACTGGGCCCGCACTACAAACCGGCGTGGCTCAACCAAACCACCAACCGCCTCGGCGAGCGGGTGGCGCGCCATTTGAACGAAGCGGCGGCGATCAACCCGGTGAACCTGGTGGCCCTGGCGCTGCTGTCGACCACGCGCCTGGCCCTGGACGAACAGGCCATGGCCCGCCAGTTGGACCTGTACCTGGCGCTGCTGCGCCGGGTGCCCTACTCACCGCATACCACCCTGCCCGAAGGGGATGGCATGGCGTTGATCAAGCACGTCAAGGACATGAACCTGCTGTCGGAACAGAGTGATGCCCTCGGCAAGATTCTGTACCTGGACGAGCAGAACGCCGTCCTGATGACCTACTACCGCAACAACGTGCTGCATATCTTTGCCTTGCCGGCGCTGCTGGCGAGCTTCTTCCAGAGCAGCTCGCGGATGAGCCGCGAGCAGATTCTGCGCTACACCCGTGCGCTGTACCCATACCTGCAGTCAGAGCTGTTTATCCGCTGGTCGCTGGAGGAACTGGACACGGTGATCGACCAGTGGCTGGAGGCGTTTGTCGAACAAGGCCTGCTGCGTTTCGAGAACAACGTGTACCTGCGCCCGGCGCCGAGTTCGCGGCACTTTGTGCTGCTGACACTGCTGTCCAAGAGCATCGCCCAGACCCTGCAACGCTTCTACATGGCGATTTCGCTGCTGCTCAACAGCGGCCGGAACAGCATCAGCGCCGAAGAGCTGGAAGACCTGTGTACGATCATGGCCCAGCGCCTATCGATCCTGCATGGCCTCAATGCCCCGGAGTTCTTCGACAAGAGCCTTTTCCGACATTTTATTCAGACGTTGCTGGAGCAAGATGTGCTGCGCCGCGACGAAGCCGGCAAGTTGAGCTATCACGACCTGCTCGGCGAACTGGCTGAAGGCGCGGCGAAACGGGTGCTGCCGGCTGAGATTCGCCTGTCGATCCGCCAGGTTGCCCTGCACCGCGTCGACGGCGCGGCCGAAGCGCCGGTCGAAGCCGAAGCCCGCAAACCGGAAGAAAGCCGCTAAATTGAATAAGGCGTCGCTGGGTTACGGCGCCGTTGAAAAGGAGCTGCACCATGAAAAAGATCATCCTCCTGGGCCTGACCGCCCTGCTCGGCGCCTGCCATTCCATGAATCCCGCGCCCAAGGCCAGCCTCGATGGCGAAGTGTTCTACCTGCAACGCATCGCGCTGCCGCCGACAGCCATCTTGAGCGTCAGCCTGCAGGACGTATCGCTGATGGACGCGCCGGCCGTGACCCTGGCCGAACAGAAAGGCCCGGTCAAAGGCCAGGTGCCATTGCCGTTCCACTTGAGCTATGACCCGGCCCAGGTCAAGCCGGGCCACAGTTACTCGGTCAGCGCTCGCATCGAAGTGGAGGGCAAGCTACTGTTCATCACCACCGAGCGGCACCCTGTGCAACTCAATGGCCAAGACGTTCAACCGCTGCGCCTGCGGGTTGATGCGGTCGCACACTGATTATTTCCAGATCATAAGGAAGCGCCCATGCTCCGTAATTCCCTTCGTCTCACCGCCCTGTGCGCCGGCCTGCTGCTCGGTGCCAACGCCATGGCCCTGGATCTTGGCAGCCTGTCCCAGGGCGACGCCGCCGGCGGCCTCAAGGATGCATTGACCCAAGGCGCACAGATCGCCGTGAAACAACTGGGTGTACCGGGTGGTTTCAGCAACAACCCCGACGTCAAGATCGGCCTGCCGGGAAAACTGGGCAAAGTCGCCGACAAGCTGAAGATGTTCGGCATGGGTGACCAGGTCGAGCAGTTGGAAACCAGCATGAACAAAGCCGCCGAAACCGCCGTGACCCAAGCCCAGCCAATCCTGGTCAACGCGGTGAAAAACATGAGCGTGAGCGATGCCAAGGGCATTCTCACCGGCGGCCAGGATTCGGCCACCCAGTACCTGAACAAAAGCAGCCGCGAAGCCATCCGCGCCAAGTTCCTGCCGATCGTCAAGGCCGCCACCGACAAGGTCGGCGTGGCGCAGCAGTACAACGCGCTTGCCGGCAAGGCCGCGGCGTTTGGCGCGGTCGATGCCAAAAGTGCCAACGTCGAAAACTATGTGACCGAACAAGCGCTGGATGGTTTGTTCAAGATGATTGCGCAGCAGGAAGAGACCATTCGCAAAAACCCGGCGGCAGCGGCGACCAGTCTGGCGAAGAAGGTGTTTGGCGCGCTGTAACGCCACGCGACCTGAGCGGAAAAAAAGGCCCTGACATCGTCAGGGCCTTGATTTTTCGCCGAACCGTCTATCAGGCCCCCGAACCAGGCGCCGCACGCTCACGCCCGGCAGCGTCGATGAGTAGGCTCAATAGTGGATGTGCGACGCTCGTCGGGCACCACCGTGAGACATGTGTGAGTGATGAGAGCTGGACGACGACGCATTGAAGTTATGGCTATCGTTGTTGATATTAATATTGATATCGCGATTGGCGTTTGGCTGATTCTGTCCAAACATATTTCCCAGCCCAAGCATCGAGCCCGCGACTTGCATCGGTAACGCCAGCAAAGGTAGTAAAAGCATACACACTCCTTCCTATTCAGATTAGCGCCAACTCACTGCCCCGCATCTCATACACGGGAACCGCTCGGTCGACTAATCCTGTGTGGAAGCAAGGGCAAAAATGGTTCCGTCCTGCGTGTGAAATACTGCCTCGCGTCAGTTGAAAATAGAATCGGCCAGGCGCCCCAATAGAACCGTGGCAAAACACCCGATGACCATCGAGGTTGCCCGGTTGATTCTCAACGGCGTCAGCCACGCCTTTTGCCCCCCTTCGAACCGACTGCCCAGCAAGATCCAGGCAAACCCTACAGGTATCACCACCAACGCGAGCGTGGTCATGAACCGGGCGTACCCTTGCAACGTGGCAAATGCGCTGATCGGCGCAATAAACGAAACAATCAGCAGGCCCTTGGGGTTCATCACCGTCAGCCAGAAGAAGTGCAGCCCAGAGAAACGGTCCGTACCTGGGTCGACGGCTGTGCTCTTGCGCTGCCACAACGTGAAGGACAGTTGGAGCAGATAGCAGATGGCAGCCGTCTGCGTCACTTTCACGACCCAGGGGGACCAGGCCGACACATAGAACAACACCGCCCCCCAAACAGAGACCTGAAGCAGGTACGCCAGGCATTCGATAAATGCCATGCGCCATGATGCTGCAAACCCAAACAGAACCCCTGCGCGCATTAACAGGGTATTGGTCGGTCCAGGAACGACCAGTAATAACACCAGAGCAGACACAGTCCCAAACATGAAAACTATCCTCGGGCGGAACTATTCAATGGTCTTCCCAGCGAAAGCGCTATTGCGTCAGCGTGATTGACCAGGCGACCGTCGCGACCATCAAAATCGCGAAGCTTACGTTAAGTCGTCGGCTCCAAGTGGGGTGGATGAATAACTTGCGCATTCGACTGCCGGCAAAGAGCCACAGAACGTCGAATACCACACACACCAGCAGACAGATCAAGGCTTTCGCACCTTGCTCCCAGGCAGGTGCGGCGCCCAGGGTGAAACTGCCCAGCAACGCGGCGAATGCGGCATAGGCCTTGATATTCGCCACACCCAGCACAAACCCGGCGCCCCAGCCCGGCGTGATCACGGACTGCTCATCCCTGATGGGCGGCGCGGTAGCAATCTGGTAGGCCAGCCACACAATATAAACAATGGAGATGACCGTCAGCGCCGTCGCCAGCATCGGAAAACTGTGCAGAACCACATAGAGGCCGGAAGCAACCAATGCCATCGCGATCACCAGGCCCAACGTGATCCCCACGAAAAACCGAGTTGAACGCCTCATGCCATAAGCAGCCCCACTCGCCGCCAGCGCCAGGGTCGCCGGGCCTGGACTGGCAAGCAGCGCGATGGCGGCGACGGCGAAGGTAAATATCGCCTGGTAAACGGACAGTGCAATGTCGGGCATACGCTTCCCCTTTGAAGAACATTCGTGACGGCTTAGCGAGGCAGCCCGTGTTCATGGCAGTAGTAGACGGCTCTGTGGTTTTTCATAAAGTCGATCACGCCATTGGATCCTCTTATGTCGGGCAAACTCATGACGCAGCGAAAATACTTTTTCGGCAGAGAAGTTATTATTGTGAAATTATTGCAAGCGAGCTTGCATCAAGTATGTAGTTCATCTCGCGCCCTCGACAATATAGATAAAGTTGCAATAGAAACATCACAACACAGCGTTAAGTGAGCGGCGCAATATTGCAGGGCCCGCTGATCAAACAATAGGTGGGCACCTTGAAAAGGTCTATTCTTTTTTCATCCGTGTATGGTATGTAAGATTTTCACGCGATTTCATCAAAATTCGTAAGGTCCATCTAATGAAAAAGCTTACAAAGGGCGACCAGACACTTGACCCTATTGATCGCGCGCTGATTGTCGCCCTCCACCAGAACGCCCGCGCGTCTATTCGCGCCCTCGGCCGACAGGTGGGGTTATCGGCCCCCGGCTGCAGCGAACGCCTCAAGCGTCTGGAAGGCTCGGGGGTCATCAGCGGGTTCAGCGTGGAGTTGGACGCCCAGGCCCTGGGCTTTGCATTGCAAGCGCTGGTCAGGGTTAAACCCCTGACTGGAAAATTCCAACAGGTTGAACAGTTGCTCGCGCAAATGGCTGAATGTGTGGTGTGCTACAAAATCACCGGGGACGACAGTTTTGTCTGCCATCTTTATATCGACTCAGTTGCCCACCTGGACCTGACCCTTCAAAAGATCGCCCCCCTGGCCGACACTAATACATCGATTATAAAAACCGTCGAGAAGAAACTGCCGGCCCTCTGATTAGTCCTGTGGGAGATATCCTGGCGCTATTAACCGCTGTCGCGGCTTCAGGCATTCCCCACTCACCTTACACTTTCTTCAGCGTGCATCAGGCGTAGGCACTTATATACATACGCCTGTTCTCCTTACTCTTGGTCACCCGTTTTCCTGACACGAAACCATGCAGCATAAAGCGCGGGCAGGAACAGCAACGTCAATGCCGTCGCCACAATCAACCCGCCCATGATCGCCACTGCCATCGGCCCGAAGAACACACTGCGTGACAGCGGGATCATCGCGAGTACCGCCGCGAGGGCGGTGAGAACAATCGGCCGGAAGCGTCGGACAGTGGCTTCGATAATCGCCTGCCACGGCGCCAGCCCTGCCTTGATGTCCTGTTCGATCTGGTCCACCAGAATCACCGAGTTGCGCATGATCATTCCTGACAGGGCGATGGTGCCGAGCATGGCCACGAAGCCGAAGGGTTGGCGGAACACCAGCAGGAACAGCGTGACCCCGATCAGCCCCAGAGGCGCCGTGAGAAATACCATTACCGTGCGTGAGAAGCTGCGCAGTTGCAGCATCAGCAGCGTCAGCACCACCACGATAAACAGCGGCACACCGGCCTTGACCGAATTCTGCCCGCGGGCCGAGTCCTCGACGGTACCGCCGACGTCCAGCAGGTAGCCGTCCGGCAGTTCGGCACGCACGCCTTCGAGGGTCGGCAGGATCTGCTGAACCAGGGTCGCCGGTTGTTCCTTGCCGTAGATGTCGGCGCGCACGGTTACGGTGGGCAGGCGGTTACGGTGCCAGATGATGCCTTCCTCGAAGCCGTATTCGAGGGTGGCGATCTGCGACAGCGCGACGCTTTTGCCGTTGTCGGTCGGCACGGCCAGGCTCGGCAGCAGCGACAGTTCAGTGCGCTCATGGACAGTGCCGCGCAGGAGAATTTCGATCAACTCGTTGTCTTCCCGGTACTGGCTGACGCTGGCGCCGGTCAGAGAACTCTGCAGGAATTTCGACAGGTTGGCGGTACTCACACCGAGGGCGCGCGCACGGTCCTGGTCGATATTGAGGTAGACGATCTTGCTCGGTTCCTCCCAGTCCAGATGCACGTTAGCTACGTGGGTATTTTCGCGCACCTTGGCCGCCACTTTACGCGCCAGGGCACGGACTTCGTCGATATGCTCGCCGGTCACGCGAAACTGCACCGGGTAACCCACGGGCGGGCCGTTTTCCAGGCGTGTGACCCGTGAACGCAGGTCGGGGAACTGCTCGTTGAGGGTTTCGATCAACCAGATGCGCAGGCTTTCGCGCTCTTCGATGGACTTGGCCAACACCACGAACTGCGCAAAGCTGGCGGCCGGCAGTTGCTGGTCGAGGGGCAGATAGAAGCGCGGCGAACCGGTGCCGACATAGGCCACGTAGTTGTCGATGCCGGCGTGTTCCTTGAGCAGGGCTTCCAGGCGCTTGACCTGGCCAGCGGTGTTGCTCAGAGACGCGCCCTCGGCGAGTTTCAGGTCGACCATCAACTCCAGGCGGCCGGAAGCCGGGAAGAACTGTTGCGGCACAAAACGAAACAGTGCGACCGAGCCGACAAACAGCAGCAGCGTCAGCACGATCACGGTCTTGCGCCGACTGACACACCACTCCAGCAAACGCCTGACACGCTGGTAGAACGGTGTGCCGTAGGGATCGGGACCGTCAGCGCCGTGTTTAGCCGCATGAATTTTCGCCAAGTCCGGCAGGAGTTTTTCGCCCAGGTACGGCACGAACACCACGGCCGCGACCCACGAGGCGAGCAACGCGATGGTCACTACCTGGAAGATCGAACGGGTGTATTCACCGGTACTCGACTGCGCGGTGGCAATCGGCAGGAAGCCGGCCGCCGTGATCAGCGTACCGGTCAGCATCGGGAACGCGGTACTGGTCCAGGCAAAACTGGCCGCTTTAAGGCGGTCGTACCCCTGCTCCATTTTGATCGCCATCATTTCCACGGCGATGATCGCGTCATCCACCAGCAAGCCCAGGGCCAGCACCAGCGCGCCGAGGGAGATCTTATGCAAGCCGATGCCGAGGTAGTACATGCAGGCAAAGGTCATCGCCAGCACCAGCGGAATCGCCAGGGCCACGACCATGCCAGTGCGTATACCGAGGGAGAAAAAACTCACCAGCAAGACAATGCCCAGCGCCTCGGCCAACACCCGGACGAATTCTCCGACACCGGTTTTCACCGCCGCCGGTTGGTCCGACACCTTGCGCAGTTGCATGCCCGCCGGAAGGTTCTTCTGCAGGCGTGCGAACTCGCCTTCGAGGGCTTTGCCCAACACCAGAATGTCGCCGCCCTCGTGCATGGCGACGGCCAGACCGATCGCGTCTTCGCCCATAAAGCGCATGCGCGGCGCCGGTGGATCATTGAAGCCACGGTGGATGTCGGCCACATCGCCAATACGGAAGGTTCGGTCGCCTACACGAATCGGGAAGCTGCGAATCTCTTCCACACTCTTGAAGTTACCCGACACCCGCAGTTGCACGCGCTCAGTCGGAGTTTCAAAGAAGCCGGCAGTGGAGACCGCGTTCTGCTCCTGCAGCGCTTGTTGAACAGCGGCCAGCGGTAAGCCGAGCGTGGCGAGTTTGAGGTTGGACAGCTCGATCCAGATCTTCTCATCCTGCAGGCCGAGCAGTTCGACCTTGCCCACATCCGGCACGCGCTGCAGTTGAATCTGGATGCGGTCGGCGTAGTCCTTGAGCACGGCATAGTCAAAGCCGTCGCCAGTCAGGGCGTAGATATTGCCGAAGGTGGTGCCGAATTCATCGTTGAAAAACGGTCCCTGGATATCCGGCGGCAAGGTCTGGCGAATATCGCTGATCTTCTTGCGCACCTGGTACCACAGCTCGGGAATCTGCGCCGAGCGCATGGCGTCGCGGGCGATGAAGGTGACCTGGGATTCGCCGGGGCGCGAGAAAGACACAATGCGCTCGTACTCACCGGTCTCCATGAGCTTTTTCTCGATGCGTTCGGTGACCTGGCGCGACACGTCCTGGGCCGTGGCACCGGGCCAATTGGTCTTGATCACCATGGCCTTGAAGGTGAACGGCGGGTCTTCGCTTTGCCCAAGCTTGGTGTAGGACAAAGTGCCGACCACCGCCAGCAGGAGCATCAGGAACAGTACGATCTGGCGATTACGCAACGCCCATTCGGAAAGATTGAAACCCATCGGGGACTACTCCTTGACCGCCAGATTCACCACCCGGTTGGAGCGATCCACCGGGCGCACCTGCTGCCCCTCATGGAGCACATGAACCCCGGCGGCAATCACCCAGTCGGTAGGGCTCAAGCCTTCGAGCACGGGTACGGTTTTTTCGCCAAAGGCGCCGATACGCACTGGGGTACGCACAAGGGTGTCATCCGGCTGCACGCGCCAGACGTAGGACACGCCGTTCTCCGCGCTCAAGGCTGACAGCGGCACCGACAGCGGAATAACACCGTCTGCCTGTATGAAAACGCGGGCGCTCTGGCCCAACTCGGCCGGAACCTTACCGCCGGTGAAGGCGATGCGCGCAGCGAAGGTGCGCGATTTCGGATCGGCTGCGGGCGACAGTTCGCGAATACGTCCGGCAAATCGCTGGTCCGGCTGGCTCCATAACTCGACCGACACCGGCTGGCCGATCTTGAACCGGCCGAAGCCTTGCTCGGGCAGGCTGATCAGCACTTCACGCTCGCCATCGGTGGCCAGGGTGAACACGGTCTGGCCGGCGGACACCACCTGGCCGACTTCCACCGCGCGCTTGGCAACCACGCCGTCCTGCGGAGCGCGGAGTACGGCATAACCGGCCTGGTTACTGGACACATCGAACTCGGCCTTGATCTGCTTGAGGCGCGCCTCACCTGATCGGTACAGATTTTCAGCATTGTCGTACTGGGAACGGCTGACCAACTGACGATCCATCAGGGTCTTGTAGCGGTCACGCTCGGCACGCACCAGCCGCAGGTTGGCCTCGGCGGCGGCCACCTGGGCGCGGGTGGCTTCCAGTTGCAGGCGCACATCCTGAGGGTCGAGTTCCGCCAGCGGTTGATTGGCCTTGACCCGCTCGCCCTCCTCCACCAGCCGTTTGCTGACCTTGCCGCCAATGCGAAAGGCCAGGTCCGGTTCGTACCGGGCACGCACCTCGCCTGGATAACTGTCCATCGTCTGCGCCGCAGGCTGTGGTTGCACCACCATGGCCGGGCGGAGGGTAGTCTGGGGCGATTCTTCATGGCCGCAGGCGGCGAGTAGAAAGACCAGGCTGGCAGGCAACGCAAGGGGCAGGAGAATGCTGCGCATGCTGAAGGACCTTTCGCAAATGGTGCTAGGAATAATTATACTGGGCAGTATGTTATTAATACCAAACTCACCAGTCCAGTATTAAAGGTGGAAATGTCCGACAATCTTGTCAATACCAGTAGCCCTGGGCGTCCCAAGGACATGGCAAAACGCCAGGCAATCCTCGAAGCAGCGAAAATCCTGTTTTTGAGCAACGGTTACGCAAATACCAGCATGGATGCCGTGGCCCTTGAGGCCGGCGTATCGAAACTGACCGTCTACAGCCACTTCACCGACAAAGAGACCTTGTTCACCGCCGCCGTGATGGCCAAGTGCGAAGAACAGTTGCCGGTGATGTACTTTGAGCTGCCCGAGGGTGTGCCTGTGGAGACGGTGCTGCTGAATATCGGGCGCCGCTTCCATCGCCTGGTCAACAGCAAGGAATCGGTGAACCTGCACCGCCTGATGATGACCACGGGCAATCAGGACGTGAAACTCTCGCAGATCTTCTTCGAAGCCGGGCCGATGCGGATGTTGCAAGGCATGGAGCGTCTGCTCGGGCACATCGACCAGAGCGGCGCGCTGAGCATCGACAAGCCTTTTACCGCAGCCGAACACTTCTTCTGCCTGCTCAAGGGCACGGCGAACTTCTGCTTGTTGTATGGCTGCGGCGGGCAATTGAGCGAGGAAGCGGCCGAAGCCCACGTGCAGGATGTGGTGGGATTGTTTATGCGGGCCTATCGCCGAGAACCCGCTGCAAGCGGCAACGGGTGACCGCTTGCAGCGCGAGGCTCAGGACTTGAGTGCCTTTTTCGGATAGATGTCGTAGCGGCTGGATTTACCATCCAGCGCATGGCTCGGCTTGGGCCCCTCGATGCACGGCGCCTTGCGCGGGCGCTTGACCACGACGCGGTGGCTGGCCAGGGCCAGCGCCGCCGCCAGCAGGGCCGGTGCGTCTGGATCGTCGCCCACCAAGGGGCGGAACAGGCGCATTTCCTTCTTCACCAGGGCGGTTTTCTCACGGTGCGGGAACATCGGATCGAGGTAGATCACCTGGGGCGGCTCGCCTTGCCAATTGAGCATCACCTCGATGGAGTTGCCCTTGAGCAGCGTCATCCGCGCCACGATCGGCGCCACCTCAAAATCCTCCGCCGCGCGTGCCAGGCCATCCTCGAGCAATGCGCCGATCAGCGGCTGACGTTCGATCAGGCTCATCTCGCAGCCCAGGCTGGCCAGCACGAATGCGTCCTTGCCCAGCCCGGCCGTGGCGTCCAGCACCCGTGGGCGCACGCCTTGGGCGATGCCCACGGCCTTGGCGATCATCTGCCCGCTGCCACCGCCGTACAACCGCCGATGCGCCGCGCCGCCTTCGACGAAATCCACGCGCACCGGCCCTGGCGCGTCAGGCCCGAGCTGTTGCAACTGCAGGCCTTGCTCCCCGACTTGCAGGGAAAACTCCGCATCCGCCAGCTGTAGCGGCAAGCCCAGCAGCGCAGCCCACTGTTCGGCGCGGGCCTGGAAGCCGTCGGCCAAGGCCTCGACCTGGATGCGGCTGGCCGCTGGTTGTTCGCTCATGAATCGCTACGCTCAAAAATATTAAGGATCGGCCAACAACGGCCGATAGAAACAAGGATCAGGTATTTTGCCAGAGCTGAGCGTCGACCGAGAAAAATGTCAGACATTCTTCCGCTAACCATCGGTGTACTGCCGACCCACAACCACTACGGCCTGCGCAATACTCAAGCGCTGGCCGGCGTCAGTCATGTGTGGCAGGACTTCTTCGCCCGCGCGTTGGCCGAGCAGCTCGGCGAAACGCCGGACGCGCTCGCGGCCAAGGCGCCAGCGCCGCTGGACCCGGCGGTGGAACCCAGCGCTGGCGCTGACCTGCTGTCGCAGATCCTCACCCAGCGTGAGTGCGACGTGAAAGACACTGAGATCGCCCCGCCTGAACCGCTGTTCCTGCCGATTGCCGAATTCGAAACCGAGTTGTTGCCACCGGCCGCCACGCCATTCCCGCAAGAAGAGATCCTCGCCCAGCAGCGCCAGCAGAATTTCGAAAGCACTTGGGTGCGCCCGATCGTGCTGAGCGCCGGCCAACCGTTACCGGAACCCGGCGCTGCGCCGGAACCGCGCCCATTACATTTGCCGATCGCCGAGTTCGAACTGGACCTGCTGCCACCGGCCGCCACGCCGTTCCCGCAAGAAGAGCTGGTCGCCCAACAAAAGGCCCTGGACTTCGACTACCACTGGGCGCGTCCGCTGATCGTCAACAACCTGCGCCTGGCGGCATAAGCCTCAACGCCGCGCCCCATGCCGTGCGAACACACGCCGCTTAATCCTTGAAGAATTGGCTGGCCTGGCTGTAGGGCATCGAGCGCTCGGTGAAGGTAAAGGTGCCGGACTGGTACACCTCCTGCGCCGCGCGGTAAAACTCGCCATACGCCGCCAGCGCCATGGCCGAGCCCACGCTGATGCGCTTGACGCCCATCGCGCTCAACTGCGCCACACTGAGTTTCAGGCCGCCGGACATCAACACATTCACCGGTTTTGGGGCCACGGCCTTGACCACCGCCAGCACCTCCTCGGCACTGCGCAGCCCCGGCGCATAGAGCACGTCCGCACCGGCTTCGGCGTAGGCCTGCAGGCGGCGAATAGTGTCAGGCAAATCCAGGCGACCATGCAGGAGGTTTTCTGCACGGGCCGTCAGCATGAACGGGAATGGCAGGCTGCGCGCAGCGACGACCGCAGCTTCCACACGCTCGACGGAAAGGTCAAAGGAATAGATCGGGTCGACGGCGATACCCGTGGCATCTTCGATGGAGCCACCGACGATACCGCTGGCCGCCGCGCGCAAAATGGTCCGGGCGCAACCGTCGGGGGTGTCGCTGAAGCCGTTTTCCAGGTCGGCGGCCACCGGCAACTCGGTGGCCTTGGCGATCATCGTGGCGTTGACCAGGGTGTCTTCCAGGGACAGCGCCCCTTCGGCATCCGGGCGCCCCAGGCTGAACGCGTAGCCCGCGCTGGTGGTGGCCAGGGCTTCGAAGCCGAGGCTGGCGAGCATGATCGCCGAGCCTGCGTCCCACGGGTTGGGCATCACAAACGCACGATCGCGTGCATGCAGGGCCTTGAAGGTTTCGGCGCGAAGGGTTTGGGCATCCATGACTGACTCCTGGCGGGAAAAGGAGCCTTAGAGTAACCCCAGTTGCTGCGCTGCGGGTTCGCGGTGCAAGGTCGGCAACGCGGGCAAGCCGGGCAAACGTGCCATCAGCTTGGCGTGAAAACGCAGCGCCAGTTGCGCGGCGAGGCGATTATCCGAGGTGTGCAGGAACACGTAGGGGGTGCGTCCCTCTTCGATCCAACCGGCGATCTTTTCCACCCACGGGATCAGGAAGGGGTCGTTGGCCTCAAGCTCGGGGTGGCCGATGAAGCGCACCTGGGGAAACAGGGTCAACGCCGCCGGACGCGGTGGTACCTTGGGTTTTTTCGCCTGGGCATGCAGCACCGCGGCCGAGGTGGATGTGCAACTGAACAGGGCGCGAGGGTCGAGGCAGATCCGTTCGACGCCACGGTCGCGCAGCAGGCGGTTGAGCATGCGCTCGGCATCGCCCTTGGCGAAGAATTGCGGGTGGCGCACTTCCACGGCCAGGGGGCGTTCCAGCCCGTCGATAAACCCGGCCAGTTCAGCGAGGCGCTGCGGCGAAAAGCTGGCCGACAATTGCAGCCACAGCGGCGAAACGCGCTCACCCAACGGGCTCATCAAGTCGACGAAACTGTGTGCCGCCGGCAGTTGCTCACGCAGGTCGCCACCGTGACTGATGTCACCGGGGAACTTGGCAGTGAAGCGAAAATCCGCGGGCATGATCTCGGCCCAGCGCTGCACGGTGGCGGCTGACGGGCGCGCATAAAACGTGGTGTTGCCTTCCACCGCGTTGAAGACTTGCGAGTAGAGGGCGAGGTAATCGCTGGAACGGGCATCGACAGGGTACAGGTACTCGCGCCAGGCGTTTTCACTCCAGGACGGGCAACCGATGAAATAAGGCAGGCGCATCAGATGTGGATGTCGAGACCCAGCACTTCCATATCCCATTCGACAAAGCCGGCGGTGGTCAGGTAGCTGGCCAGGGCGGTGGCAACGCTTTTGCTCATGGAGCGCGGGAAGACCATGTCTTGCTGGCGGGCAGGAAGACCACTGGTACGCGCGTTTGCAGCGCCTTGGGGGCTGGACGCTTCGGACTGGACCTCGATGAAGTCCGGCGAATCCTCGACGGACTCGTCTACCGTGACGTTTGCCTTGCGCGGCTTACGCTTGAGGGGGTAGGACTGTGAGGAAAAGCCGTCTATACGCATCGATGCGAACTCGGTATCAGTAATGGCATTTTAGTGGCGCAATCCGTAGCGCGCAAATGCTCTGGTGATAACTAGAACACATAAATGGAAAAAGGTTTAAACGCCGGGGCAAATTCTGACGATTGGCGCGCTTTGGCCAAAAACACCCGTACTTTTGACGTCAAATTATCCCGCGTTCGGCCTTGGTCTGCGCGACTTTATCGCGCAGATACACCGGCGCCGCCTGGTCCGCAGCAATCGCTTCGCCGCGCTCGAACGCAAAGCGCGCCAGGGTCAGCAGGTCTTCGGCATGCGGCAACAGTGTGGCGTCCTGGCCAACCAGCGGCACACCGATGCGCTCGCCATAACCCCAGCCCGTACCGGCACCGAACCAATCACCGCTGGCATCGCTCGGCAACTCCGCCGCTTCGGGGGGCAGCACGGCCTCAACGCCTGCCAGGCGCATCTCGCCGTCGGTTTCGCGGTAGCAGCCCCAATAGACTTCATCCATCCGCGCATCGATCGCCGCCGCCACTTGCCGTACACCGTGTTCACGCAACGCACGCTGGGCCAGTACGGCGAGGTTGGACACCGGCAACACCGGGCGCTCCAACGCAAAGGCCAGGCCCTGGACCACGCCGATGGCGATACGCACGCCGGTAAAGGCGCCCGGGCCACGGCCGAAGGCGATGGCGTCCACGGCCGACAGGCTCGTGCCGGCGTCCTCCAGCAGTTGCTTGATCATCGGCAACAGCTTCTGCGCGTGCAGGCGCGGGATCACCTCGTAGTGGCTGGTGACCTTGCCATCGTGCAGCAAGGCAACCGAGCAAGCTTCAGTCGCAGTGTCCAGGGCCAGCAGGGTGCTCATCGGTGTCGGTGTCCAAGTCGAAAAAAAGTGCGCCAGTATAAACAACAACGGCCCGCAAGCGGGCCGTTGTGCGTAAAGCCGATCGTTCGATCAGCTCAGTGCTTGCAGCACCTTGCCGGTGATCGCTTCCACCGAGCCGACGCCAGGGATGTGGCTGTACTTCGGCTTGCCTTGGGCAGCCGACAGCTTCTGGTAGAAATCCACCAGCGGCTTGGTCTGGGAATGGTAGACCGACAGGCGATGACGCACGGTTTCTTCGGTGTCGTCTTTACGCTGCACCAGGTCTTCACCGGTGACATCGTCCTTGCCTTCCACTTTCGGCGGGTTGTAGATGGTGTGGTACACGCGACCCGAGGCCTCGTGAACGCGGCGACCGGCGATACGCTGCACGATCTCTTCGTCTTCAACCGCGATTTCGACCACAGCGTCCAACTCGACACCTGCCGTCACCAGGGCTTCTGCCTGGGGAATGGTGCGTGGGAAGCCGTCGAACAGGAAGCCATTGGCGCAATCGGGTTGCGCGATACGGTCCTGGACCAGCGCGATGATCAGGTCATCGGAAACCAGACCGCCAGCATCCATGATGCTTTTGGCTTTAATGCCCAGCTCGGTGCCTGCTTTTACCGCAGCGCGCAGCATGTCACCGGTGGAGATTTGTGGAATGCCAAATTTTTCAGTGATGAACTTTGCCTGAGTACCTTTACCGGCCCCGGGAGCTCCCAGCAGAATGACGCGCATCGATGTGCTCCTCAATTTTTTATAGAGATGACGCTCGGATTCGCCGCGGGGGCCAATCTCGTAAAAATGTGGGTCCAGGCCGCCCAAACGGCCAAAGGCTGATCAAGATACACAGCAGGCCTTAACCACACAAGCCGCCAAAAGTAGGAAAAACCCGCACCACACATGCGTCATAGGAGAGGTGTGCCTGAGTGCAACCCGCCCCCCTAAACGCCGACCGCCCTGTTAAGGGCGGCCGTCGTGGGTTATCTGCAAGCCGTTGAGCACACGCAAAAAACCTCAGCCTGTATTGCGCAAGCCGGCGGCGATACCGGCCACGGACACCAGCAACGCCTGTTCCAGAGGGCTGTCCTGTGCCGCTTCCTGGCGACGCGAGCGCGCCAGCAATTCGGCCTGCAACAGGTGCAAGGGGTCGAGGTAGGTGTTGCGCAGGCGGATGAACTCCAGGGTGTCCGGGCTATGGGCCAGCAGTTGCGACTGGCCAGTCAGGCCAAGCACCACCTGGCAGGCCTGCGACAATAGGTCGCGTAAATGCGCGCCCAACGGCAACAGCTCGGGCTGCACCAGGCGCTCGTCATAGAGCCGCGCGATATCGGCATCGGCCTTGGCCAGCACCATTTCCAGCATATCGATGCGGGTGCGGAAGAACGGCCATTGCTCGCGCATCTGCCCCAGCAACTCGCCTTCCCCGCGCTCCAGCGCCTTGCTCAACGCCGCTTCCCAGCCGAGCCAGGCGGGCAGCATCAGGCGGGTCTGGGTCCAGCCGAAGATCCACGGGATCGCCCGCAGGCTTTCAATACCACCGGCACGGCGTTTGGCCGGGCGACTGCCCAAGGGCAGGCGCCCCAGCTCCTGCTCCGGGGTGGACTGGCGGAAATACTCGACGAATTGCGGATTTTCCCGCACCACCGCGCGGTAGGCGCTGACGCCGTCCGCTGCCAATTCATCCATCAAATGGCGCCAGTCCGGCTGCGGTGGTGGCGGCGGCAACAACGTCGCTTCCAACACCGCCGCCAGGTACAGATTGAGGTTCTGCTCGGCGATGTCCGGCAGGCCGAATTTGAAGCGGATCATTTCGCCTTGTTCAGTGGTGCGGAACCGCCCCGCCACCGAGCCCGGCGGTTGCGACAGAATCGCCGCGTGGGCCGGGCCGCCGCCTCGTCCGACGGTGCCGCCGCGACCATGGAACAACAGCAGTTCCACCTGTTGCTCGCGACAGATATCCACCAGACGTTCCTGCGCCCGGTACTGCGCCCAGGCGGCGGCGGTGGTGCCGGCGTCCTTGGCCGAGTCCGAGTAGCCGATCATCACTTCCTGCGGGCCTTGCAGCCGCGCGCGGTAACCCGGCAGCAGCAACAGTTTTTCGATCACCGGGCCGGCGTTGTCCAGGTCGGCCAGGGTTTCGAACAGCGGCGCCACGCGCATCGGCCGTTGCACGCCCGACTCTTTGAGCAACAGTTGCACCGCCAGCACATCCGACGCGGCGCCGGCCATGGAAATGACATACGAACCCAGGGACGCAGCCGGGGCGGCGGCGATTTCCCGGCAGGTGTTCAACACCTCGGCGGTATCCGCCGACGGCTTGAAATAGCCCGGTAGCAGCGGTCGACGATTGACCAGTTCCTTCATCAGGAAGCCGATACGCATCTCTTCGTTCCAGTCTTCGTAACGCCCCAGACCGAGGTAATCGGTGATTTCGGTCATCGCCGCGGTGTGGCGGCTGGCGTCCTGGCGCACATCCAGGCGCACCAGGAACAGGCCAAAGGTGACGGCGCGGCGCAGGCAATCGAGCAACGGACCATCGGCGATCACGCCCATGCCGCACTCATGCAGCGACTGGTAGCACAGCTCCAGCGGGTCCAGCAGGTCGCGGTTGTGTTGCAGCACATCCGCCGGTGCCGGGATGGTCGCGCTCAATGCGGCTTGGGCCCATTGGCGGGTCGCCCGCAGGCGATCACGCAGTTGCTTGAGCAGCACGCGATACGGCTCGACGCTGTCGCCGACCTTGACCTGCAACGCCGGGCTGGCCTGCTGCATCGACAGCTCCGAGGCCAACTGATCGATATCGCGCAAGTACAAATCGGCCGCCATCCAGCGCGCCAGCAGCAAGACTTCGCGGGTGACCGGCGCGGTGACATTCGGGTTGCCGTCACGGTCGCCGCCCATCCACGAGGCGAAGCGAATCGGCGCCGCTTCCAAAGGCAGGCGCAGGCCGGTGGCGGCCTGCAGCGCATGGTCGGCCTTGCGCAGGTAATTCGGGATCGCCTGCCATAACGAGTGCTCGATCACCGCGAAGCCCCATTTGGCTTCATCCACGGGCGTGGGCCGGGTACGGCGGATTTCCTCGGTGTGCCAGGCCTCGGCGATCAGCCGTTGCAGGCGCTCGCGGATCTGTTCGCGCTCGGCGGTGGTGAGGTCACGGTGATCCTTCAGCGCCAGTTGCGCGGCAATCGCGTCGTATTTCTGGATCAGGGTGCGACGGGCCACTTCGGTGGGGTGCGCGGTGAGGACCAGCTCGATCTCCAGGCGCCCCAATTGACGGGCCAGGGATTCATTGCTGTGGCCTTCGCGTTGCAGGCGCGCCAACAACTCCGGCAACACCCGCGATTCGAAAGGCGCCGGTTGCGACTCATCGCGCCGATGAATCAACTGATACTGCTCGGCGATGTTGGCCAGGTTGAGGAACTGGTTGAAGGCCCGGGCGACCGGCAACAGTTCGTTTTCCTGCAGTTGGTTCAGACTGGCGCTGAGTTCCTCGCCCGCCGCCTGATCGGCCACCGCGCCACGCCGGTCAGCCTTGGCGCCTTTGCGGATCTGCTCGATCTTGTCGAGAAAATCATCGCCGTACTGCTCTCGAATGGTGTTGCCCAACAGTTCACCCAGCAGGTGAACATCCTCACGCAAGCGTGCATCGATATCACTCATCAGCCAATCTCCAGCCAGAAATCCGGGACGCGCAGGCCTTCCAGAGTGCCGCCCGCGTCACTTTCTGACAAGGCCAAGCACAAACCACTTTAAACCTTGTGGCTTACAGCTAGTCTCATGAGTGAGTCGCCGTGTTTATCCACGCTGGCGGCTGGTCGCTCATCACCGCCCGTTACCCAGGGTTTTATTGAGGTTGCCATGAAAATTCGAGAACTGGCCCAGCATTGGGAAGAAAACGCCAAGGGTCGCCTGACCAAGACGGAGTACGCGATCCATCTGGACGTGGAATCCGCCGCCCGCCTGGCGGCCATTGCGGAGATGTACCCCAAGCGCCACCCCGAAGAATTGCTCGGCGAGCTGATCGGCGCCGCCCTCGAAGAGCTGGAAACCAGCTTTCCGTACATCAAGGGCCAGCATGTGATTGCCACCGACGAAGAGGGTGATCCGTTGTATGAAGACGTTGGCCCCACCCCGCGTTTCCTGACATTGTCGCGCCGCTATCTGCACGACATGTCGGCCGGCGCCGACGAACCGAAGCACTGATCAGCCGTTCTTAAACACCCTCCATCCCGCGTATTTCCGGGCCTCACAAGGGCCCGGCATACCTCTGCGCGCGGCAAAAGTTCAAGCCAAAAAGTGCTGACCGATCAGTCAGGTATTTTTTCAGGCCAATAGCCATCTTCTCTGAACTTTTGAAAAAAGCCGCAGGTCACAACCAGTAAGCCATCACTTGGAACGGCCGTTTGAATAGGCGTTTCGTGCTTTACCGCCGGGCCCGCAGCCGCTGACCAGTGCGATGGATTTTGATGTTTTTGAGGCGTTATCCAATGGAGTTGAAGACGATGAAGACCAGCACTGCCAAATCCACGTTTAACCACCTGCGCGGGCTCAAACTGGCCGCGTTGGCCATCGGCACTAGCTTCGTCCTGGCGGGCTGCGCTGGCAACCCACCGACCGAGCAATACGCGGTGACTCAGTCTGCGGTCAACAGCGCAGTCAGCGCCGGCGGCACCGAGTTCGCCGCCGTGGAAATGAAGTCGGCCCAGGACAAGCTCAAGCAAGCCGAAATTGCCATGCACGACAAAAACTATGACGAAGCCCGTCGCCTGGCCGAGCAAGCCGAATGGGACGCCCGCGTCGCTGAGCGTAAAGCCCAGGCCGCCAAGGCCGAGCAGGCGGTGAAGGACTCGCAGAAAGCGGTTGATGAACTGCGCAAGGAAGGCATGCGCCCGGCTGCTATCCAACAGAAATAAGCCGCCGCCCCTTGGCTGCATCGCACCTGATATCGAATTGAAAGGACGACACGACTATGCGCAAACAATTGATGATCCCTGCCCTGCTGGCGATGAGCGTTGCTCTGGCAGCATGCTCCACTCCGCCGAACGCGAACCTGGAAAATGCACGGACCAACTTCTCGGCCCTGCAGTCCAACCCGCAAGCCACCAAAGTGGCGGCCCTGGAAACCAAGGACGCCAGCGAATGGCTGGACAAGGCTGACAAGGCTTACCGCGACAAGGAAGACCAGAAGAAAGTCGACCAATTGGCCTACCTGACCAACCAGCGCGTTGAAGTGGCCAAAGACACCATCGCGCTGCGCGAATCCGAAGCCAAACTGAAAAACGCCGGTGACGAGCGCGCCCGCGCCTTGCTCGATGCCCGCGATGCGCAGATCAAGCAACTGCAAGACAGCCTGAACGCCAAGCAGACCGAGCGTGGCACCCTGGTGACCTTTGGTGACGTGCTGTTTGCCACCAACAAGTCCGACCTGAAGTCCAACGGCCTGGTCAACATCACCAAACTGGCGCAGTTCCTGCGCGATAACCCGGACCGTAAAGTGATCGTCGAAGGCTACACCGACAGCACCGGTTCCGATTCGTACAACCAGAGCCTGTCCGAGCGCCGTGCGGCCTCCGTACAGCGCGCACTGGCCCAGCAAGGCGTGGACATTTCGCGCATCGTGACCCAGGGCTATGGCAAGGAATACCCGGTGGCCGATAACGGCAGCGTTTCCGGGCGCGCCATGAACCGCCGCGTTGAAGTGACCATCTCCAACGACAACCAGCCGGTCAAGCCACGTTCGTCCGTCGCTTACTGATCGATGCTGGAAAAAAACCCACCTGAACGGTGGGTTTTTTTGCCTGTCAGGCGCCGATCTTACGACCGTTGTCGCTGTCCGGCATCATCGCTTCCATGCCTTGGCGCCCGGCCATCATCTTCTTCAGTTTCTCCATATCCAGTTGATCGCCGGAACCGCCAGAGCCCGAGGAATCGCCACCGCCCTGAGCACCGCCACTGCCCTGAGCACCGCCACTGCCCTGAGCACCGCCACCGCCCTGAGCTCCGCCACCGCCCTGAGCACCGTTGCTGCCTTCCAGTTTCTCCAGAAGCTTCTTGATCAGCTCGGCCCCCATCTTACCCGGCTGCTGCCCAACCTCTTGCAAGCCCCCCTGATCAAGGCTGTTCTGCCCATTGACCATGCCCATTGCTCTATCGAGTGCACTGATAGCCATACCGCTCTCCCGGATTTTTTCGTAAGGATTGTTATCAGCAACGCTGACAAGCCAATCAGTGGCGTCTTACGCAAAACGGTTCCAGAAATTTCAGGCCGGGCGGTACTGCGCGCAACGGTTTATTGCTGCAACTGTGGGGTTTCCTGACCGACGCAACGCACGGCCTGCTTTTTGTTGTTCACCAGCACACCGCTGAGGCCTTTTTGCTCGGTATCGAACATCACCAGCACGCCATCGACGCATTGCGCCACTTGCGCCGCCGGGGTCAGGGAGATCTTGTAGTCCTCGCCGGGCACGGTCTTGAGCATGGTGAAGTCGCTGAGCAGCAACGCGTCTTCCGGTTTGGCGAAATGCAGGTAGCCATAAAACCACAGGCAGCCGACGGTGCCGATGATGGTGCCGATACCGGTGAGGATCAGCGGGATCATGTTGCGTTCTTCGCTCATTGCGGGCTCTCTGATGAGTCAACTTTAGGAATAGGGTAATTCGGAATCTCGCCCAGGCGACGCAGGCCATTGAAGTGTTGCGGGTCGTCCAGATAACGCAGCATCACAGTTTGCCAGGTCTTGTCGGCAAAGGTCTGCACATGGCCGCCGCGGGTCAGTTGCAACACCCTGGGTGCAGGCGCGGCCTGATACAAGCGGATGCCATTGGACAGCGGCACGATCGGGTCATCGAGGCTGTGGAACAGCAGTTTCGGGACTCCGCTCAACTGGGGCATGCCATTGATCGCACTGTCGGCGTCGGGCACCAGCCAAGACAAGGGCACCTGAAACGGCCATGTTAACCAGGAGGTGCTCAGGGCGAATTGTCCTACATCACGATAACTGGCGGGCACGCCGTCCAGCACCAGGGCCTTGAGGTGGGCCTGCCGCTCGGGGTGGGCCGCCAGGTAATGCACGGCCAGCGCGCCGCCCAGGCTTTGGCCGAGGACGATCAACGGCTGGCCCTGGGTTTCGGGCGCCTTGTCGATCCAGCTGAAAGCCGCGTCGACGTCCTGATAGATCGCCGGCAGCGACGGCTTGCCTTGCGACAGCCCATAGCCGCGATAGTCCAGCAACAGCACTTGATAGCCCTGCTCCGGCAACCACCAACTGCCGCCCAGGTGCCAGGCCAGGTTGCCGCCGTTGCCGTGCAGGTGCAGCACCGTGCCCTTGAGCGGCACTCCCGGCTTGGCCGGCAACCACCAGGCATGCAGCTTGACGCCATCGGCGGTGGTGAGCGTGACGTCGCGATACGCCAGGTGTGCCTTTTGCGGCGTGAACGGCAAGCCGGGCTCCGGGTAGAACAGCAGGGAGCTGCAGCCGTTCAGTGTGAGTAACAGGCAAAGAATGCCGAGGATTCTCATCCGTTGAAGCCTCGCTGATAGTCGAAATGTTCAGGCGTGTGTAGGTCCAACAAGGTGGGAGCACGCCCCCTCCCACCTTGTTGGACCGGTTGGGTCAGTTCAGCCTTTACAGGATGTTGGAGTAATCCGCCTCGATCCGATCCAGGCTCAAATGGTTGAGGAAGTTGGAGAAACACATCCACGCCGCCAGGGCGTTCATGTCGCGGAACTGCTCCGGCAGGTATTTGGGCGGTACCACCAGGCCTTCGTCGATCAGTTGGCGCAGGGTACGCATGTCTTCCAGGGTGGTCTTGCCGCAGAACAGCAACGGCACTTGTTCCAGCTTGCCTTTGCGCACGGCCAGCTGGATGTAGTTGTAGACCATGATAAAGCCCTTGAGGTAGGACAAATCCTTGGTAAACGGCAGACCGTTCGGCACCGAGCCGCGAAACACCCGGCTGGCGTTGCCGTAGCTCTCGGCCATTTCAAAACCTTGCTCGCGGAAGAACTCGAACACCTGCAGGAAATCGGCGCCCTCTTCCACCATGTGGATGGCACGGGTGCGGTTGGTCAGCTTGCGCAAGCGACTCGGGTAGGAGGCGAAGGTGATGATTTCCATCAGGATCGCCAGGCCTTCCTGGGTCACGGTCGACGATGGCGGGCCCTTGGACAGGAAGGTGCAGATCGGCTGGTTCAGGCCGTTGAGGGTGGTGCCCACATGCACCAGGCCTTCATGCACTTCGAGGGCGCGCACGTCGCGCTCGTTGAACATCGCATCGGCGCGGATCTTGATGTAGTCGGCCCCCGCCGCTGCGTCGGCGACGATGCCGTCGGACTCGAACACGCGGATGGTTTCCTCGGCCTCGCCAAACACCTTGTTCAGACGGGTTTGCAGCAGGCTGACCGCGTCCTTGGCGGTGAGGGTCTTGGCCTCGTCCTTCAGGTCGCCACGCACGTCGATATTGTTCAGGTAGTCGGAGAGCATCAGGCCGAGGTCGGCCAGGGTCGGGTCGCCGGCATGGAAGGCATCGGAGGCGGCGCCGTAGAGTTCCTGGGAAATCAGGCCGAAATCCTCGGTGCCGCGCGCTTCGAGCATACGCACCACCATGCGGTACTCCCGGCACATGCGGCGCATGATCTGCCCTACGGGGCTGAACTGGCCGAGGCGGCGGGTGATGTCGCGCTCGATGTTCTGAAACTCCAGCTTCACCGCGCTCGAATCGAACGACAGCGGCCGGTTCAGGTAGTAATCGCGGTCTACCGCGGGCATTGCCTTGCCCTTGGCCTTGAGGAAGCCTTGGCGAATGTTGTCGTCCCATTTCACTGCGTCGAGGACGCGGATCGGTGTTTGCGCCAGCACAATGCGATCGGACAAACTGCGTATCGTCTGCTGGTAATCGTCCACCCGGTACTTCCTCTTTAAACGTTATTTATCCGCACGCCGGTAGCGCGCAGCTTCAACGAACACATCGGCATTGGCCGGGTCATCCAGGTAGGCAAACACCTGATCCATCGGGCTGTCGACCAGTACACCGGGGCCTTCCACGGTGTCCACGGTGCTGCCGTGCAACGACCGCTGCCCGATGGCCTGGTGAATTTGCTCGAGGTCGAGGTTATAGACCACTAGTTCGTGCGTTTCGTCGAGTTCGAACCCCGCCAGGACGTAATGCCCACCGAGTTTGCCCGGCAACGGCGCCGACAGATACCAGCGATTGCCATGGCGCGAGACGCTGAACACATACTCATCACGCTGGCCGGGCTTGGCCTGAGGGTAGCTCACGGCTTTGTAGCGGTGTTTGCCGGCGCGGCTGATCTGCAGGTTGAGCGGCTCGCCCCAGGCATTCTTGCTCGTCCATTGGCCCACCAGCGCAGCGGGCGCCGCCTCGCTGGCCGGCAGCGGTTCCTTGAAGGTCACCAGGCAACCGCTGAGGAAGAGGAACGACAAGGCGACGACCGCGACACGCCAGGCTTTCATTGGACACTCCCGGTGTCAGACCGAGGCCAACACCAAATGCATGTAACGCTTGAGGATCTCAAGCATGTCGTCAGCGCTCAGCGGTTCCGCGCCGTCCAGCAGGCCCTGATATTCCATCCGACCGATAATCGCCGTCAACACTTTGGCATCCTGTTGCGGCTCGCGCGAGCCCAATACCTGGAAAAACTGCCCGGTGCCCTGCAACAGGATCTGTTGGTGAGAACGCACCAGCTCGGCCAGGCGCGGGTTGAGCAAGGCTTCCTGGCGAAAGGCCTGTTCGGCCATCAAGTACTCGCGACGATTGCTCAATTGGCGCTGCACGTAATCGGCGGTCAACCGCGCAATGTCATCGGCCAGTTGCGAACGCGACTCCGGGCTGCCATCGCCATACGCGACCATCTCGCGCAACAAGCCTTCGTTACGCACCCACAGCTTGCCCATGAATGCGGCGCTGCGTTCGACGTATTGGGCGAAGGTATCGGTGAGCAGGTCATCGATGTCCTTGAAGTAATAGGTGGTCGCCGACAGGGGCACCCCAGCTTCCGCCGCCACGGCACGGTGACGCACGGCTCGCACGCCATCACGCACCACGATACGCATGGCGGCATCGAGAATATCTTGCCTGCGTTGCTCGCTGCCCCGACGACTGGCCTTGCGGCCCTGGTACTGGACACTTTCAGCCACGGCAGCGGCAATGCCAGCGGCTCCTTCCTGAGCGATTACGCGGTTCACGACACACATCCTTGAAAAGATCAAAACCTGGCGCTGTTTGCTTGACGCTTATTTACGCCACATAAAAAAGCCGCCTTATAAAAGGCGGCTTCGGATTTCGCTACGGTTACGCTTGTGGCCGCATATGCGGGAACAAGATCACGTCGCGGATCGACGGCGAGTTGGTCAGCAACATCACCAGGCGGTCGATGCCGATGCCTTCGCCCGCAGTCGGCGGCATGCCGTACTCCAGGGCGCGCACGAAGTCGGCGTCGTAGTGCATGGCTTCGTCGTCGCCGGCGTCCTTGTCGGCCACCTGGGCCATGAAGCGCTCGGCCTGGTCTTCCGCGTCGTTGAGCTCGGAGTAGGCGTTGGCGATTTCGCGGCCGCCGATGAACAGTTCGAAACGGTCGGTGACGTTCGGGTTGTCATCGTTGCGACGGGCCAGCGGCGACACTTCGAACGGGTACTGGGTAATGAAGTGCGGCTGTTCCAGCTTGTGCTCCACCAGCTCTTCGAAAATCATCACCTGCAGCTTGCCCAGGCCTTCGAAGCCCAGCACCTTGGCGCCGGCTTTCTTGGCGATGGCGCGGGCCTTGTCGATGTCGGTCAGGTCGTCGGCAGTCAACTCGGGGTTGTACTTGAGGATCGAGTCGAACACCGACAGCCGCACGAACGGCTCGCCGAAGTGGAACACCTTGTCGCCATACGGCACGTCGGTGCTGCCCAGGACCAGCTGCGCCAGTTCGCGGAACAGTTCTTCGGTCAGGTCCATGTTGTCTTCGTAGTCGGCGTAGGCCTGGTAGAACTCCAACATGGTGAACTCAGGGTTGTGCCGGGTCGAGACGCCTTCGTTGCGGAAGTTGCGGTTGATCTCGAAGACTTTTTCGAAGCCGCCGACCACGAGGCGCTTGAGGTACAGCTCCGGCGCGATCCGCAGGTACATGCCCATGTCCAGCGCGTTGTGGTGGGTTTCGAACGGCTTGGCTGCGGCCCCCCCGGGGATGGTCTGCAACATCGGCGTTTCCACTTCCAGGAAGTCACGCTTCATCAGGAAGGCGCGGGTGTGGGCAATCACTTGCGAACGCACGCGGAAGGTGTGGCGCACGTCTTCGTTGACGATCAGGTCAACGTAGCGCTGGCGATAACGCTGCTCGGTGTCGGACAGGCCGTGGTGCTTGTCCGGCAGCGGGCGCAGGGATTTGGTCAGCAGGCGCACGCTGGTCATTTCAACGTACAGGTCGCCCTTGCCGGAACGGGCCAGGGTGCCTTCGGCGGCGATGATGTCGCCCAGGTCCCAGGTTTTCACGGCGGCCAGGGTTTCTTCCGGCAGGGTCTTGCGGTTGACGTAGACCTGGATGCGCCCGGACATGTCCTGGATCACCATGAACGAGCCACGGTTGAGCATGATGCGACCTGCCACCTTGACCGGGATCGCAGCCTCTGCCAGCTCTTCCTTGGTCTTGTCCGCGTACTGTTTCTGCAAGTCTTCGCAGTAGGCATCGCGGCGGAAGTCGTTGGGGAAGGCATTGCCCTTGGCGCGCTCGGCAGCAAGCTTTTCCTTGCGCAGGGCGATCAGGGAGTTTTCTTCCTGTTGCAGGGCTTGCGGGTCGAGTTGTTGGTCGCTCATGTCTTTAAATTTTCCATCACAGGTTCGTTGCCCCCGCCACTGACGGGGGACTTGAGGTCGGGCTGGCGGTTTACAGCCCCGATTTCAGGCTGGCTTCCAGGTATTCGTCGATGTCGCCGTCGAGCACCTTGTCGCAGTCGCTGCGTTCGATGTTAGTGCGCAGATCCTTGATCCGCGACGCGTCCAGAACATAGGAACGGATCTGGTGACCCCAGCCGATATCCGACTTGGTGTCTTCCAACGCCTGGGAAGCGGCGTTGCGCTTCTGCATTTCCTGCTCGTACAACTTGGCCCGCAGCATTTTCATGGCGGTGTCCTTGTTCGCGTGCTGGGAACGTTCGTTCTGGCAACTGACCACGGTGTTGGTCGGCACGTGGGTGATACGTACCGCCGAGTCGGTGGTGTTTACGTGCTGGCCACCGGCACCGGAGGAGCGATAGGTGTCGATCCGCAGGTCGGCCGGGTTGATCTCGATTTCCACCTTGTCGTCGATCTCGGGCGAGACGAACACCGCGCAGAACGAGGTGTGGCGGCGATTGCCGGAGTCGAACGGGCTCTTGCGCACCAGGCGATGCACGCCGATCTCGGTACGCAGCCAGCCGAAGGCGTATTCACCCTTGATGTGAACGGTGGCGCCTTTGATGCCGGCGACTTCACCGGCCGACAGTTCCATGATGGTCGCGTCGAAACCGCGTTTGTCGGCCCAGCGCAGGTACATGCGCAGCAGGATGTTGGCCCAGTCCTGGGCTTCGGTGCCGCCGGAACCGGCCTGGATGTCCAGGTAGGCGTTGTTCGGGTCCATTTCGTGGCTGAACATGCGGCGGAATTCAAGCTTGGCGAGGTTTTCCTCGAGACGGGCCAGCTCGGCGACGACATCGCCTACCGCGCCTTCGTCGTTTTCTTCGACAGCCATGTCCAGCAGGTCGCGGCAATCGGCCAGACCGGTGTTCAGTTCGTCGAGGGTGTCGACGATCTGCGCCAGCGCTGCGCGCTCGCGGCCCAGTTCCTGGGCGTATTCGGGTTTGTTCCAGACACTCGGATCTTCAAGCTCGCGATTGACTTCGGTCAGACGCTCATGCTTTTGATCGTAGTCAAAGATACCCCCGAATAGTTTCGGAGCGCTCGGACAGGTCCTTGATGGTGTTAAGGATCGGGTTGATTTCCATGGCGGGCAGCACTCGTTGGCGAACTTTTGAAAGCCGACGAGTATAACGACAAACGTGCGCAAACGGCAGTCCGCTTGGCGAAAAGGCAGGTTCAAGAACAGTGAATATCCACTGTGAGAGGGGGCTTGCCCCCGATAGCGGTGTGTCAGCCCTACACCCGGTGACTGTCACACCGCCATCGGGGGGCAAGCCGAGTCGTCGCGCCGCCCCTCGCACATGTGGACCGGCACTGGCCTCGGATCACTCGATACCGACTTGATTGCGCCCGTTGTTCTTGGCCGTATACAGCCCCTTGTCCGCCGCCATGATCAACTGGCGGCAATCGGTGCCTTGCACCGGCGTCATGGTCGACAGGCCGATGCTGATGGTCAGGCTCGCGCCCTCGGCCGGAGCGATGTGCGGGATTTTCAGGGCGGCGACGGCCATGCGCAGTTTTTCGGCGACCAGCCGTGCGCCACCCGGCGAAGTGCTCGGCAGAACCAGGGCGAACTCTTCGCCGCCGTAGCGCGCCGGCAGGTCCGAAGGCCGGCTGCTGGCTTCACGGATGCTGGCGGCAACCTTGCGCAGGGCTTCGTCGCCTTCAACGTGGCCGAAGCTGTCGTTGTAGGTCTTGAAGAAGTCCACGTCGATCATCAGCAGCGACAATTGGGTCTGGTCCCGCATGGCGCGGCGCCATTCCAGTTCCAGGTATTCGTCGAAATGCCGGCGGTTGGACAGCCCGGTGAGGCCGTCGGAGTTCATCAGCCGTTGCAGTACCAGATTGGTGTCCAACAGTTGCTGCTGGCTGACGCGCAGCGCGCGATAGGCCGCATCACGCTGCAACAGGGTCATATAGGAGCGCGAGTGATAGCGGATACGCGCCACCAGTTCGATGTTGTCCGGCAGCTTGACCAGATAATCATTGGCGCCGGCCGAAAACGCCGCGCTTTTGATCAGTGGGTCTTCCTTGGTGGAGAGCACAATGATCGGGATGTTCTGCGTGGCCGGGTGGTTGCGGTATTCGCGCACCAGCGTCAGGCCATCCAGGCCGGGCATCACCAGGTCCTGCAGAATCACCGTGGGTTTGATGCGGATCGCCTGGGCGATGGCCTGGTGCGGGTCGGCGCAAAAGTGGAAGTCGATGTTTTCTTCATGGGCCAGGCCACGCCGCACGGCTTCGCCGATCATGGCCTGGTCGTCGACCAGCAACACCATGGCGGCATTTTCGTCGGTCTTGATGCCGTCGATCTGTAAATCATTCATCTGCAATCACCTGAATTACTGCCCGCAAACCAGCACCGCCGGGGATATTGATCATTTTGCAAATACCTCCAGCAGTCGGGGCGCAATTCTGTCCAGTGGGCGAATTTCAACAGCAGCGTCAATCGCCGCCGCCGCTTTGGGCATGCCATACACCGCCGAACTCTGCTGGTCCTGGGCGATGGTCAGATATCCTTGTTCCCGCATTAATTTGAGCCCCTGGGCTCCGTCGCGACCCATGCCGGTCAGCAGCACGCCGACGGCATCACCATTCCAGTGGCTGGCCACACTTTCGAAAAACACATCGATGGACGGCCGGTAAATCTCGTTCACCGGCTCGGCTGTATAGGCTAGCGTGCCATTTTTCAACAGACGAATGTGGTGATTGGTGCCAGCCAGCAGCACGACCCCGCTTTGTGGCGGCTCCCCCTCGCGGGCCAGGCGCACCGGCAGGCCGGAGGCGCTGCTCAGCCACTCGGCCATGCCGGCGGCGAACACCTGGTCCACATGCTGCACCAGCACGATGGCGGCGGGAAAGTCCCGGGGCAGGCCCTTGAGCAGGACTTCCAGGGCCGCCGGGCCGCCGGCCGAAGAACCGATCGCCACCAGGCTCTGGCGTTTGCCGGTGCTGCGCGGCGGCGCGGTTTCGGCGCGCACACGGCTGCCACGCTGGCCGATCAGCCAGCCAATATTGAGGATCTTGCGCAACAACGGCGCGGCGGCATCCTTGGGATTACCGACGCCCAGGGCCGGCGTATCCACCACATCCAGGGCGCCATGGCCCATGGCTTCGAACACCCGGCTGACATTGGCCTGGCGGTCGACGGTGACGATCACAATCGCGCACGGGCTCTCGGCCATGATCCGCCGGGGGGCTTCCACGCCGTCCATCACCGGCATAATCAGGTCCATCAGGATCAGGTCCGGGGTCAATTCGGCGCAACGCTGCACCGCTTCCAGGCCATTACTGGCTACCCACACCACCTGGTGCGCGGGCTCGAAGCTCACGGCGCGGCGTAACGCCTCCACGGCCATCGGCATGTCATTGACGATTGCAATCCTCATGCCCGCGCGCCTCCGATCAGTTCCACCACGGCATCAAGGAGGGCGTCATCGTGGAAACTGGCTTTGGCCAGATAGTAATCGGCGCCGGCGTCGAGTCCACGGCGTCGGTCTTCTTCGCGGTCCTTGTAGGACACCACCATCACCGGCAACGATTGCAGGCGAGCATCCCGGCGCAAGAGTGTGACCAATTCGATCCCGTCCATACGAGGCATATCAATGTCAGTGATGAGCAGGTCGAAGTCCTCGGAGCGCAAGGCGTTCCAGCCGTCCATGCCATCGACGGCGACGGCCACTTCATAACCGCGGTTAAGCAGCAATTTACGCTGCAATTCACGCACGGTGAGCGAATCGTCCACCACCAGCACGCGTTTGCGCGGGGCTTCGGCGGCCTGCTGGCTGCGCCGGGCGATACGCTCCAGGCGGCCGGTATTGAGCAGCTTGTCCACCGAGCGCAGCATATCTTCGACGTCGACGATCAACACCACCGAGCCATCGTCCAGCAACGCCCCGGCGGAAATATCCTGGACCTTGCCCAACCGATCATCCAGCGGCAGCACCACCAACGTGCGTTCGCCGATAAAACGCTCCACGGCAATGCCATACACCGCATCGCGCTCGCGGATCACCACCACCTTCAACGTCTCGTCATTACCTTGCCCCGGCGGGCGCTGCAACAGTTGGCTGGCGGCGACCAGGCCGACATGCCGGCCTTCGTGCCAGAAATGCTGGCGGCCTTCGAGCTGCACAATGTCGTCGGGCGCCAGGTCGCACATGCGCTCGATATGCGCCAGCGGGAAGGCATAGGCTTCTTCGCCGACTTCCACCACCAGGCTGCGCACCACCGACAGGGTCAACGGCACTTCCAGATGGAAACGGCTGCCCTGCCCCGCCGCTTGCTCCAGCACCACCGCGCCGCGCAGTTGGCGGACCATATGCTGCACCGCATCCAGGCCGACGCCGCGCCCGGAGACTTCGGTGACCTTGTCGCGCAGGCTGAAGCCCGGCAGGAACAGGAATGTCAGCAACTCCTCCTCGCTGAGGTTCAAGGCGGTTTCCACCGTCGACAGATGCCGATCAACGATCGTGCCACGCAGGCGTTCGAGGTCGACGCCATTCCCGTCGTCGCTCAGTTCCAGCACCAGCAAGCCGGCCTGGTGGGAGGCCCGCAAGCGGATCAAGCCTTCGGCCGGCTTGCCCGCCAGCAGGCGTTGTTCCGGCGTTTCGATGCCGTGGTCGACGGCATTGCGCAATAAGTGGGTGAGCGGCGCTTCGAGCTTCTCCAGCACATCACGGTCGACCTGGGTCTTTTCGCCCTCGATCTCCAGGCGCACCTGCTTGCCCAGGCTGCGGCCGAGGTCGCGCACCATGCGGACCTGGCCGGCGAGCACATCGGCAAACGGGCGCATGCGGCAGGCCAGCGCGGTGTCGTAAAGCACCTGGGCGCGTTGCCCGGCCTGCCAGCCGAACTCATCGAGCTCAGCGGTTTTTTCCGCCAGCAGGGCTTGGGCTTCGCTCAGCAAGCGGCGGGCATCGGCCAGGGACTCCTGGGCTTCCAGGCTCAAGTCGAGGGTCTTGAGGTGACCATCGAGGTGGTCCAGCGCACGCACACCGTTACCCTGCACACGCTTGAGGCGTTGCAGGCTGGCCAGGTATGGCTTGAGTCGCTGGGTTTCGACCAGGGATTTGCTCGACAGGTCCAGCAGGCTGTTCAAACGCTCGGCGGTCACACGCAGTACGCGCTCGCCGCCTTCGGTCATGCGCTTGTTCTGACGCAGCGGTTCGCTGCCGAGGGACAGCGCAGGCTCGGGTTCGGCGGGCAGTGCTTCAATCAGCGGAGTGGGCGCTGGAGCAGGCGCAGTTGGCGGCGGCGCCACTTTGGCCGTGGGCTGCGACGGGTCGAGCAGGCGCTCCATCAAGGCCACATACGCCTCGACATCCGCCGGCCCCACGGTGTTGCCCGGCGTGGCGATACGCATCAGCAGGTCGGTGCCTTGCAACAGCGCGTCGATGTGTTCCGGCTGCAGATACAGGCGACTTTCCTGGGCGCTGACCAGGCAATCCTCCATGACATGGGACACGCTGACCCCGGCGTCCACCCCGACAATCCGCGCCGCGCCTTTGAGCGAGTGCGCGGCGCGCATGCAGGCTTCGAGCTGGTCGGCCTGGGTCGGGTTGCGCTCCAGGGCCAGCAGGCCCGCGCTCAGTATCTGGGTCTGGGCATCGGCTTCCAGGCTGAACAATTCCAGCAGCGAGGCATCGCGCATCTGGTCGGGGGTCATGTGAGGCTCCGGGTCACGGCAGACAGCAACTGAGCCTCGTCCAGCCAACGCAGGCTGCGGCCCTTCCACTGCAACACGCCCTGAGTGAAGCGGCCGCTGGCCTGGGTGCCGGAGGCTGATGCCGCCGTCAAAGTACGCTCATCGATGGCATGGATACCGTCGACTTCATCCACCGGCACCACCACCGGGCCATCCTGCGCGGCGATGATCAACATGCGCGGCATGATGCGCCCGCCCGGCGTGCCGTGGTTGATGGCGTCCAGGCCCAACAGCTCGACCAGCGACAGGCACGCCACCAGCGCGCCGCGCACGTTCGCCACGCCAAGCAACGCGCGGGAACGTTGGTGCGGCAGGGAATGGATCGGGTGCAGGGTTGCCACTTCCACCAGGCATCGGGTGGCGATCCCCAGCCATTCTTCGCCGAGGCGGAATATCAGCAGGGAACGGGTGACGATGTCTTCGTTCGCCTGGGTATCGGCGACCGGACGATGATCGTCCTGCTGCAACGCATAGCGATCCAGCAAGCGGGTAGCGGCGGCGGAGTACACCGAGCAGTTGCGGCAGTGGATATGGTCCGCCAGCAACGGGCAGGACTTGTCGCCGTGAATGCCGATCCGGTTCCAGCAATCGTCGATGGCCTGGGTGTCGTCCATCGTCAGGGCCAGGCCCGCAGTGTCGAGCGCGTTGGGGCTACTCATGGTTTTTGCTCACTGTCAGCTCGCTACGCGCGGCCCGCGCCTGCAACCGACGCGCCGCCGCAATGTCGCCCTGAGCTTCGAGCAACGCGGCCAGCTGCATCAGGGCCTGCGGATGCTGCGGTTCCAGGTACAAGGCTTTTCGATAAAACCCCTGGGCGTCCAGGGCGTTGCCGGCCACATCGCTGAGCAGCCCCAACCAATAAAACACCTGGGCGGCCGGCGGGTGTTGACTTAAATAACGCTCGCAGGCGGCACGGGCCTCGGCGCTTTTGCCTTCGTTGGCCAGGGTCGCGATCTGGCTGAGCAGGTCGCCGGCCTCCGACGCCGGCGCCTTGATCGGCACCACCTGGGCGTTGAGCGTGCTGAACGGTCGCGGCTTGGGCGGGATCGCTGCGATGCTGCGCCGAGGCGCGGGCGCGGGTATCGGCACGAATACCGGCTCAGGCTTGACCGGCTCGGTGTGCCGGCTGAATGCAAACGACTGCGGCACGCCGATCGAACGCATGCCATGACGCCCCAACAGGCTGCCTTCGGCCGGGCCGATAAACAGCACGCCGTCCACGTGGGTCAGGTTCTTGAGCACGTCGAACACTTGTTTTTGCGTGGGTTGGTCGAAATAGATCAGCAGGTTGCGGCAAAACACAAAGTCGTAGCTCGGCTCATTGGCGAGCAACCCCGGGTCGAGCAGGTTGCCGACTTGCAGGCGCACCTGTTCGCGCACGCGGTCTTCGATGCGATAACCATCGGCCTGCTCGGTGAAGTGGCGGTCGCGAAACTCAAGGTCGCCGCCGCGAAACGAGTTGCGGCCATACACGCCGCGCTGGGCACGCTCCACCGACAGCGGGCTGACGTCCATGCCCTGCACCTTGAACTGGTGCGGCGCCAGGCCGGCATCGAGCAAGGCCATGGCGATCGAATAGGGTTCTTCGCCGGTGGAACAGGGCAGGCTGAGGATGCGCAGCGCGCGCAACTGGTTGATCTCGGCCAGGCGCGCCTTGGCCAGACGGGCCAGGGTCGCGAAGGATTCGGGGTAACGGAAAAACCAGGTCTCGGGCACGATCACCGCTTCGATCAGCGCTTGCTGTTCGTCGTGGGAGTGCTGCAGGTGCTGCCAGTACTCATCCGCCGTGTGGGCCGCGACGGCCTGGCTGCGCTGGCGCACGGCGCGTTCGATGATGGCTTCGCCCACCGAGGCCACGTCCAGGCCAATGCGTTCCTTCAAGAAGGCAAAGAAGCGCGGGTCGTTGCTCATAGGCTCGGCTCGGCAGAAAACAGCAAGGCGCGCACGTCATCGGTGAGCATATCCGCGACGCCGATCCATTGCATCAAGCCCAAGGCATCTTCGCGCACCGGCCCCAGGTAGGGCGCCAGGGGATTGTCCAGGCCGTAGGGCTTGAACTCCGCCGGGTCGCAACGCAGGGTTTCGGTGGCCTGCTCCAGAATCAGTCCCAGCCAACGCGCCTCGAGCCAGGGCTCAGGTTTATAGTTGACCAGCACCAGCCGCGTGCTGGTCCGCGCCTGGGCCGGCTCGCCGAAGGTCAAGGCACTGAGGTCGATGACCGGCACCATCGCGCCACGATGGGCAAAGATACCCGCCACCCACAGCGGTGCATGGGCGATGGGTTTGAGCGGCAGGCGCGGCAGCACTTCGGCCACTTCGGTGGCCTTGAGGGCATACCGTTCGTGGCCGATGTGGAACACCAGGAACAACGCCTTTTTCGCTGCCGGGACGACGCCGAGTTTAGCCGCGAGGTCGCTCATCAGACTTTGAAACGCGACACGCCGCTGCGCAGACCGACCGCAACCTGGCTCAGTTCATCAATGGCAAAGCTGGCCTGGCGCAAGGACTCCACCGTCTGGCTGCTGGCATCGCCCAATTGCACCAGCGCGTGGTTGATCTGCTCGGCCCCGGTGGCCTGGGCCTGCATGCCTTCGTTGACCATCAACACCCGCGGCGCCAGGGCCTGGACCTGGTGGATGATCTGCGACAGTTGCTCGCCCACTTGCTGCACCTCGAACATGCCCCGGCGCACTTCTTCGGAGAACTTGTCCATGCCCATCACCCCGGCGGACACCGCCGACTGGATCTCGCGCACCATCTGCTCGATGTCGTAGGTGGCCACGGCGGTCTGGTCGGCCAGGCGGCGCACTTCAGTGGCCACCACGGCAAAGCCGCGGCCGTACTCACCGGCCTTCTCGGCCTCGATGGCGGCGTTGAGGGACAACAGGTTGGTCTGGTCGGCAACTTTGACGATGGTCACCACCACCTGGTTGATGTTGCCGGCCTTCTCGTTAAGGATCGCCAGCTTGGCGTTGACCAGCTCAGCCGCACCCATCACCGAGTGCATGGTTTCTTCCATGCGCGCCAGGCCTTGCTGGCCGGAACCGGCGGCGACCGAGGCCTGGTCAGCGGCGGTGGAGACTTCGGTCATGGTACGGACCAGGTCCTTGGAAGTGGCGGCGATCTCCCGCGAAGTAGCGCCGATCTCGGTGGTAGTTGCCGCGGTTTCCGTGGCCGTGGCCTGTTGTTGCTTGGAGGTGGCGGCAATCTCGGTGACCGAGGTAGTCACCTGCACCGACGAACGCTGGGCCTGGGACACCAGGGCGGTCAGTTCGGTCATCATGTCGTTGAAGCCGGTTTCGACCGCGCCGAATTCGTCCTTGCGCTCCAGGTTCAAGCGCTTGCTCAGGTCACCGGTACGCATAACGTCGAGGATCTCGACGATACGCTGCATCGGCGCCATGATTGCGCGCATCAACAGCAGACCGCACAGGCCAGCGGCGAAGATGGCGATGATCAGCGAAACCGCCATGCTGAGCTTGGCCGACATCACCGACTCGTCGATGGCCGATGTGGCGCGGTCAGACACGCTCTTGTTTTCGGTGATGATGTCATTGAGCTTCATGCGCCCTTCGGTCCAGATCGGCGTCAATTGCTCTTCGACCAGCACGCTCGCACCCGGCAAATCATTGGCTTCAATGCGCGCCAGCACCTCGGCGAGGGCCTTGTTGTAGTTGATATGCGCCGCCTTGAAGTTATCGAACTCCATGCGATCAGCCTGGCTGTTGACGGTTTTTTCGTAATTGGCCATCTGCTGTTCAATACGCGCTTCGAAAGACTTGAAGTCCGTCTTATCGGCACTGGTGAGGGTTTTATCTGCGCGCAGGCCGATGATATCGATGGTCAGCAGATAGCTGTCGACCCATGCGCTGCGGATCATCGAACTGAGGTAAACCCCCGGTACCGCATCGTCCCGGACCGATTCCTGGCTGACTTCGATCTTCAGCAACCGCGAGTAGGACACCACAACCATCAGCAGCATGATCGCGACAATGACCGCAAAGCTCGCCAAAATCCGCTGGCGCAAGGTCCAATTCTTCACAGTGTTTCCTCGAAGAGCCATTCAAATGGGGGGGAGTATAGCTGAGCACAAGCCTTCATTTATCAATGGGTTTCGACGTGGTGCCCACAGAATGCAAAAACATCCCTGAAGGTAATTACAGAACCAACCTACAAAAACCCGCGAAGCGTCCGACTACCGGGCTTTTCTCGCCGAGCCTAGCGTGCAGGTCCCTGCTAACAAAAGGACACGGCTGGCATGCGGCGCTATTTCATTACCCGAGGAGCCAAAACCACCGCTGGCGGGACCGTCGTCGGCGGTTTGACGGGCTTTTGCATCACCCAAGTGGACATCGCCCTTGAAGGTCATGAGGTGCGTTGCCCGGTATGCAAAACCACCGGGGTCATAGTTTGTGTTGGCCCGCGCCTGGAGCAGTGGGCACGAGGGCGACGGGTGGCGCTCTCGGACGATCTCTGCCGCTGCCAATGCGACCCGCCCCCTCGTTTGCTGGCCGACCAGTTCGAGCGGTTTCAGACCCTTACCGCCGAAGACTCCGCGGTACACCGCCGAAGCGCGACTGCATCGGAAGCGCCAGCGCCCGCGAAAAATCCTACCCCGAGCTCAACGCCTTCCGCTTTCAGCGAAATACTCGAGTCAGCCTGCGAGCGCAATTGGCGCTTCT